>NZ_JBHWLC010000012.1:0-156914 GCF_042730635.1 Streptomyces sp. NPDC059917 | reverse complement strand
ACCGCACCCACCGACACCGAACCACCCACCCCGGCCCCAGCGATCCACCCCACCACCTGCTCCTCCGACGCCTCCAACGACGCCATCACCCCACCCGCGGGCAACGCCTGCATCAAACGACCACGAGCAGCCACCACCCGCACCGCATCCTCAAGCGACCACACACCCGCCACATACGCCGCAACCAACTCACCCACCGAATGACCCATCACCACATCAGGACGCACCCCACACCGCTCCAACAACCGGAACAGCGCCACCTCAAAAGCAAACAAGCCCGTCTGCGTATACACCGTCTCATCGATCAACGCCGCAACAGCAGAACCCTCCTCAGCCCACAACACCTCACGCAACGGCACCTCCAACAACCCGTCAAAAGCACCACACACCTCCTCGAACACCTCACCGAACACCGGCAAAGACACCAACTCACGCCCCATGCCGATCCGCTGAGACCCCTGACCCGAGAACACCAGGGCCAAGCGACGGGTGCCCGCGGTGACGTCGCGGACGACGTTCCCGGCCGGCTCTCCGGCGGCCAGGGCCTCCAGGCCCGCCAGGAATTCGGCGCGGTTCCCACCGAGCACGACGGCGCGGTGCTCCATGGCGGAGCGTGCGGAGAGCAGCGACCAGGCGACGTCCATGTCGGACGCCCGCTCCACGGCCACGGACTCCCGCAACCGCGCCGCCTGCCCACGCAACCCGGCAGCCGAACGCGCCGACAACACCCAGGGCACGACGACACCCGAGGATTCCACCGACGACTCGACCGACGGCTCGACCGGAGACACGTCCACGGACACCACCTGATCGGCCGGAGCCTGCTCCAGCACCACATGCGCGTTCGTCCCGCTGATACCGAACGAGGACACGGCCGCCCGACGCGGACGCCCCGTCTCCGGCCACGCACGACTCTCCGTGACCAACTCCACCGCGCCTGAAGCCCAGTCCACATGCGGCGTCGGCTCATCCACGTGCAATGACCGGGGCACGACTCCGTGCCGCATCGCCTCGACCATCTTGATGACGCCCGCGACGCCGGCCGCGGCCTGGGTGTGACCGATGTTGGACTTCACCGAGCCGAGCAGCAGGGGCCTGTCCTCGGGGCGGTCCTGGCCGTAGGTCTCAAGCAGCGCCTGGGCCTCGATGGGGTCGCCGAGCGAGGTGCCGGTGCCGTGTGCCTCTACGGCGTCGACGTCGGCGGTGGTGAGTCCGGCGTTGGCGAGCGCCTGGCGGATGACGCGCTGCTGCGCGGGACCGCTCGGCGCGGTCAGGCCGTTGGACGCACCGTCCTGGTTGAGCGCGGAGCCGCGCACCACGGCGAGGACCTCGTGCCCGTTGCGGCGCGCGTCCGACAGCCGCTCCACCAGGAGCAGGCCCACGCCCTCGGAGAAGCCGGTCCCGTCCGCGTCCGCGGAGAACGCCTTGCAGCGGCCGTCCTGGGACAGTCCGCGCTGCCTGCTGAAGGAGACGAGGAGCCGGGGCGTGGGCATGACGGCGACGCCACCGGCCACGGCCAGGGTGCACTCGCCCTGCCGCAGCGCCTGCACCGCCTGGTGCAGCGCCACCAGCGACGACGAGCACGCCGTGTCCACCGTCACCGCGGGACCCTCGAACCCGAAGGTGTAGGAGACGCGGCCGGAGGCCACGCTGGCCGCGTTGCCGGTGAGCAGGTGGCCGTCGAGACCGTCCTCCGTGGTGAAGAGGTCGGTGCTGTAACCGGAAACGGCGCCGCCGATGAAGATGCCGGTCGGGGTGGAGCGCAGGGTGCCGGGGTCGATACCGGCCCGCTCCAGCGCCTCCCAGGTCGCCTCGAGGAGCAGCCGCTGCTGCGGGTCCATGGCCAGGGCCTCGCGCGGCGAGATCCCGAAGAACTCCGCGTCGAAGTCCGCGACGCCGTCGATGAATCCGGCGGTACGGGAGTAGGAGCTGCCCACACCGGCCGGGTCCGGGTCGAACACGGCGTCCGCATCCCAGCCGCGGTCGGTGGGGAAGTCGCCCATGGCGTCGCGTTCGTCAGCGAGCAGCTGCCACAGGTCCTCGGGCGAGCTGACGCCACCGGGGAAGCGGCAGCTCATGCCGATGATGACGATCGGGTCGTCGTCGGAAGCCACGACCGGTGCGGCAACCGGAAGAACGCGCGCAGGTGCGACGCTCGCGTCCACTCCGAGCCGGACGGCGACTTCGGCCGCGAGGGCGGCGGGCGTGGGATGGTCGAAGACCACCGTCACCGGCAGCCGCAGCCCCGTAGCGGAACCGATCCGGTTACGCAGCTCCACGGCCGTCAGCGAATCGAAGCCCATATCACGGAAAGCACGGTCGACCTCCACCGCACCAGCACTGCCATGGCCGAGCACCAACGCGGCCTGAGCCCGCACCAGCTCCGTCAGCTCACGATCACGGTCGGCCGGAGCCAACGCCGCAAGGCGCTCACCCAGCCCGCCACCGGCAACCACCGTGGCATTGGCGGCGGTTCGCTTGGCCGTGGTGCGCACCAGGGCGCGGAAGAGGGGGTTCAGGGGGCGTTGCTCGCGCAGTGTCGCCAGGTCGAGGCGGACCGGGACGGTGTACGAGTACGGCAGACGCACCGCCGCGTCGAAGAGAGCCAGACCCTCCTCGGTAGCCAACGGACGTATCCCGGCCCTGCGCATGCGGTCCAGATCGGCCGTGCCCAACGCACCCGTCATCGCACTGCGGTCGGCCCACAACCCCCACGCCAACGAATGCGCCGGCAACCCCTGAACACGCCGCTCCTGCGCCAAAGCATCGAGGAAGGAATTCGCCGCCGCATACCCGCCCTGCCCAGGAGAACCGAAAACCCCAGCAGCAGACGAGAACAACACGAACAACGCGAGATCCCGCTCACGCGTCAACTCGTGCAAATTCCACGCCGCATCCACCTTCGGACGCAACACCGTATCCAGACGCTCCGCCGTCAACGCGGAAACCACACCATCATCCAAGGCACCGGCCGCGTGCACGACACCGCACAACCCGTCGAGCCCCTCCAGAAGAGCCCCCAAAGCCACACGATCGGCCGCATCACACGCCTCGACCCGCACCGTGGCACCCAACGCCACCAACTCAGCAACCAACTCCCCCGCACCCGACGCGTCGAGACCCTGGCGGCTGGTCAGGACAAGATCCCGCACACCGTGCTCGACGACCAACCGACGGGCCACCGCAGACCCGATCACACCCGTGCCACCCGTCACCAACACCGTCCCACTCAACCCCGAACGCGGGTTCGTCAGGACGACCTTGCCGACATGACGGGCCTGACTCATGTGCCGGAAAGCCTGCGGCGCCTGACGGGTGTCCCACGCCGTCACCGGCAACGGCACAAGCTCCCCACCAGCAAAAAGCTCCGCGAGATGCGCGAGCATCTCCCCCAACCGATCAGCACCCGCCTCCCCCAGATCAAAGGCCCGATAACGCACACCCGCATGAGCGGCAGCCACCTCACCCGCATCACGGATATCGGTCTTGCCCATCTCCAAGAACCGGCCCCCGCGCGGCAACACCCGCAACGAAGCATCCACGAACTCCCGAGCCAGACTGTTGAGCACCACATCAACACCCCGACCCCCGCTCTGCTCCAGGAACCGATCCGCGAACTCCACACTCCGCGAAGAAGCAAGCCGCTCCGCAGCAACCCCCGACCCACGAACGGTCGGCCACTTGGCCTCGCTCGCCGTCGCATACACCTCCGCCCCCAAATACCGCGCCAACTGCACCGCGGCCATACCCACCCCACCAGCCGCCGCATGCACCAACAACGACTCACCCGCACGCAACCCACCCAGGTCGACCAACGCGTAATAAGCCGTCAAGAACGTCACCGGCACCGACGCCGCCCGAGCGAACGACCACCCACCAGGCACCGGAACCACCATGCGCGCATCCGCCACCGCCACCGGACCCGCATACGCACCCGACAACAACCCCATCACCCGGTCACCCACCGCGAACCCCACCACACCAGGGCCCACCTCGGTCACCACACCCGCACCCTCACTACCGAACAACGCCTCCGTCTCGTCGACGGCACCGGCGCCATCGCTCGGCAGCCCGGCCGTCTTGGCCACGACGCCCAACGACACGAGTACGTCACGGAAGTTGACGCCGGTGGCACGTACGGAGATCCGTACCTCACCGGCTCCGAGGGGCTCGGCGGCGCGCGGGGCGGCCACCAGGCGCAGCCCGTCCAGGGCGCCGCCCGTGTCCAGCTCCACGCCCCAGGCGTCCGCGTCGGGCACGGCGAGGGTGTCGGCGTCGGTGGTGGAGACCCGGCCGAGCCGGGGCACGAGCACCGCTCCGGAACGCAGCGCGAGGGCGGACTCGTCAGCGGCCGCCGCGTCGGCGAGCGCGGCGGGCAGGGCCGCCGCGGACTCCGGGGCCCCGTCCAGGTCGGCCAGGAGGAATCGGCCCGGATGCTCGGAGGACGCCGTGCGGAGCAGGCCCCGCACCGCGGCCTGTCCGGGTTCGGGCCGCTCGCCGGGTGCCACGGCGGCGCCCGCTCGGGTCACCACCGCGAGGCGCGCCTCTTCCAGCTCCGCGAGACCGATCCATTCCTGGACGGTGGCGAGCACGGAGGCGAGCAGCGTGCGGACGGCGGTGGCGGGGTCCCCGGCCGCGGTCCGCGGGCAGGGCAGGAGCACGGTCGCGGGGACCGCGCCGCCGCCGCGGACGCTCTCGGCGAGCGCGGCGAGGTCCTCGTAACGCGGCAGATCGAGCTCCGCCAGACCCTCGCCCAGGACCACGGCGGACCCGGGAACACCGGCGAGGTCACTCGAACCGCCGCTCAGCAGAGCCCAGTTGATCTCGTACAGCGAGTCGACGCTCTGGCCGGAGAACGTGTCGGCGGTGAGCGGGCGCGAGGTGAGCGTGTCGATGGTGAGCACCGGCAGGCCGGTGCCATCGGTCAGCCGTACCGCGAGCGAGTCGGCGCCCGTGGGCGTCAGCCGGACCCGTGCCGCGGTGGCACCGGTCGCGTGGAGGCGAACCCCGGCGTACGAGAACGGCATCATCCGTTCGCCGCCGTCCTCCAGCAGGGTCACCAGACCCGTCTGCAGCGCGGCATCGACCAGCGCGGGGTGCACCCCGAACCGCCCGGCATCCCGCTCGGCACCCTCCGGCAGCACGACATCGGCGAACAGCTCCTCACCGCGCCGCCACACCGCCCGTACGCCCTGGAAGACCGAGCCGTATCCGTAGCCGGTGGCCGCGAGGCGGTCGTAGAACCCGTCGATGTCCACGGCCTCAGCTCCGGCCGGCGGCCAGGCGGTGTCGGCCTCGGCCGGCTCGTCGGCGCGTGCGGCGGGCGCGGCGATCAGCAGCCCCTCGGCGTGGCAGACCCACTCCGCGCCGTCGTCCTCCTGGCCCGGCCGGACCGTGCGGGAGTGCAGCCGCGCCGCGCGCCGTCCCCGCTCGTCGGGGGAATCCACGGCGACCTGGATGTCGACCCCGGCGTCGCCGGTCGGTACGACCAGCGGGGCTTGCAGTACGAGCTCGTCGAGGACTTCACAGCCGACGCTCTCACCCGCGCGCAGCATGAGTTCGAGCATGCCGGCCCCGGGCACCAGGACCCGGCCCTGCACCGCGTGACCGGCGAGCCAGGGGTGCGTGTGCAGGGATATGCGGCCCGTGAAGAGGTGGCCCTCGCCGTTCGCGAGCGTGATTCCGGCAGCCAGCAGCGGGTGACCGAGCGAGGAGAGACCGGCCCCGGACACCTCGGTGGTACCGGCCGCGCCGTCCAGCCAGTAGTGCTGGCGCTGGAAGGCGTACGTGGGCAGCCCGACCCGGCTCGCACCGCTGCCGGCGAACACGCCCTGCCAGTGCGGTTCCACACCCCGCACCCACAGCTCCGCCAGCGAGGTGAGGAAGCGCCGGACACCGCCTTCCTCGCGCCGCAACGTGCCGACCCCGTGCACCTCCACGCCCGCGGCCTCGCCGGTCTCCTCGACCGGGGACGTCAGCACGGGGTGGGGGCTGACCTCGACGAAGGTGGTGTGGCCCGCGGCGATCAGCTCCCGCACCGTGTCGAGGAACCGCACCGGCTGCCGCAGATTACGGAACCAGTACTCCGCGTCGGCCTGACCCTCCGCAAGGAGGTCACCGGTCACGGTCGAGTACATCGGTACGTCACCCGCGCGCGCCACGACCGGAGCAGCCAGCTCCAGCAGGGCCTCGCGCAATTGCTCGACCTGCGGGGTGTGCGACCCGTAGTCCACCGGAATGCGACGGGCCCGTACCCCGTCGCGCTCGCACGCGACCATCAGCTCATCGAGCGCTCCGGCCTCACCGGCGACGACCGTGGACCGCGGGCCGTTGATCGTGGCGACGCTGATCCGGCCCGCCCAGGGCTCGATCAGCTCCTCCGCAGCGGCCTCGTCGACCGGCACGGACACCATGCCGCCCTGACCCGCCAGCTCCCGGCCGATCAGCTGGCTGCGCAGCGCGACGATCCGCGCCGCGTCCTCGACCGACAGCACCCCCGCCACCGCAGCGGCCGCCAACTCACCCTGCGAATGGCCGACAACGGCGGCGGGCCTGACACCCGACTCGCGCCACACCGCGGCGAGCGAGACCATGACCGCCCACAACATCGGCTGGACCACGTCCACCCGATCCAGCGACGGAGCGCCCTCGCGCTCGCGCAGGACATCGACCGGCGCCCAATCGATGTGCGGGGCGAGGGCCGCCGCGCACTCCTCGAAACGCTCCGCGAACACCGGCGAGGAGTCCAGGAGCCCGACCGCCATACCGGCCCACTGCGAACCCTGACCCGGGAAGACGAAGACCACGTCCGGGGCGCCTTCCGACGCCACGCCCGTGACCACACCGGCCGCCGGTTCGCCCTCCTCCAGTGCCCGCAGGGCGGTGAGCAGTTCCTCCTGGTCCGCGCCGAGCAGTACGGCCCGGTGTCCGAGTGCCGCCCGGGACGACGCCAGCGACCAGCCCAGGTCGGCGATCGAAGCCCCGGAGGAGGCCACGAAGGGGCGCAGTCGCTCCGCCTGCCCGCGCAGTCCGGCCGCCGACCGGCCCGAGAGCACCCACGGCACGACGTTCCCGGTGGAGACGAGGCCGGCCGGACCGGATTCGGCCTCGGCCTCGGCCTCGGGGCTCTCCTCGCCCGGGGCCTGCTCGATGATGACGTGCGCGTTCGTGCCGCTCACGCCGAACGACGAGACGCCCGCACGGCGTGCGCGGCCGGTCTCGGGCCACGGACGCTCCTCGGTGACCAGCTCCACGGCGCCCGCGGTCCAGTCGACGTGCGGCGTGGGCTCGTCCACGTGCAGCGTCTTGGGCACCACGCCGTGCCGCATCGCCTCGACGATCTTGATCACGCTCGCCACGCCCGCGGCGGCCTGCGTGTGACCGATGTTGGACTTCAGCGAACCGAGCAGCAGCGGCTCGCCCTCGGGGCGGCCCTGGCCGTACGTGGCGAGCAGCGCGTCCGCCTCGATCGGGTCGCCCAGCTTGGTACCCGTGCCATGTGCCTCGACCACGTCCACCTGCGCGGGAACGAGCCCGGCGCTCTCCAGGGCCTGCCGGATCACGCGCTGCTGCGAGGGGCCGTTGGGCGCGGTCAGACCGTTGGACGCGCCGTCCTGGTTGACCGCCGAACCGCGGATCACGGCAAGGACCTGGTGGCCGTTGCGGCGCGCGTCCGAGAGCCGCTCCACCAGCAGCAGGCCCACGCCCTCCGCCGCGCTCATCCCATCGGCGGAGGCGGCGAACGCCTTGCAGCGCCCGTCCCGCGCCAGCCCCTGCTGCTTGCTGAGCCCCACGAAGACCTCGGGCGTCGACATGACCATCACGCCGCCCGCGAGCGCCATCGAGCACTCGCCGAGCTGCAGCGCGTTGATCGCCAGGTGCAGTGCGACCAGCGACGACGAGCACGCCGTGTCGACCGTGAGCGCCGGGCCTTCGAGGCCCAGGGTGTAGGAGATGCGGCCGGAGATGACGCTGTCGGCGCGGCCGGTGAGGAGATAGCCCAGCGCCTCCTCGGGGGCGGTGGCCGGGTCGCCGTACCCGTGGAAGCTGGAGCCCACGAAGACACCGGTGTCGCTGCCACGGAGCGTGGTGGGGTCGATGCCGGCGCGCTCGAACAGCTCCCAGGAGGTCTCCAGGAGCAGTCGCTGCTGCGGGTCCATGGCCAGGGCCTCGCGCGGCGAGATCCCGAAGAAGGCGGCGTCGAACTCCCCCGCGTCGTGCAGGAAGCCGCCCTCGGCCACGTACGAGGAGCGGGGGCGGTCGCCGGTCACGTCGATCAGCGAGGCGGGATCCCAGCCGCGGTCGGCGGGCAGGCCCGTAATGGCGTCGCCGCCCTCGGAGAGCAGCCGCCACAGGTCCTCGGGCGAGTCGACGCCGCCGGGAAGGTGGCAGCTCATTCCGACGATCGCCACCGGCTCGCTGCCGGCCGACTCCACGGCCTTGAGCCGTGACTTCGTCTCCTTCAGCTCGGCGGTCACGCGCTTGAGGTAGTCGAAGAGCTTCTCTTCATTCGGCATGCGCGGCGGGTCCATTCCTTAGCAGCATCACAGGGTCGGCAGTCGTGTTCCGGGTGGGGTCACAGGGGCGGGGCGCAGGGCCTCCGGCCGGTCCGGATCACGGCTCTCCCAGCTCGTCATCGATCATTGCGAACACTTCGTCATGGGAGGCCCCCTGCAGGTCCCAGCTCTGCGCGGCCCTGCCGCCCGAGGTGACGACCGAGTCGGGGCTCACCCGGCGCAGTAGTTTCTCCAGCCGCTCGGCCACTTCGCCCTTGACCGGGTCGTCGTCGCGCAGGGTGGCCAACTCGAGGTCGAGTCGGTCCAGTTCGACCAGCACCGGGCTGGTGTACGTCTCGTCGCCGACCAACAGGTCGCGCAGATAGGAGACGAGGTCGGCGACCGTCGGATAGTCGAAGACGAGCCCGGCCGGCAGCTTGTGGCCGACCATGGCGCCGAGGCGGTTGCGCAGCTCCACCGCGGTGACCGAGTCCAGACCGAGCTCGGCGAACGAGCGGGTGAGCGACACCGAATCGGCCCCGTCGTGGCCGAGGACGGCCGCGGCGTGGGTGCGGACCGCCTCGCGCAGCACCCGGTCCTGCTCCTTGCGGGCCAGACCGAACAGTCGCTCGGCGAGACCGGGGCCCGCCGTGCCTCCGGTACCCGCCCCGACAGCGGCCGCCTCCTGGGGGCGCTGGACCTCCGCGAGGCCGTACAGCAGCGGACTGGGCCGCGCCGCGGAGTAGGCGCGCTGGAACTTGTCCCACTCGATGTCGGCGAGGACCACGAAGGTGTCGTCGCCCGCCAGGGCCCGCTCCATGGCGAGGGTGGCGCGCTGCGGGTCCATGAGCGGCACGCCGTGCCTGCGGCGCAGATCGGCGACGGCGTCCTTCTCCGCCATGCCGCCCTGGGCCCAGGCGCCCCAGCCGATGGAGGTGGCCACCTGGCCGTGGGCCCTGCGGTACCAGGCCAGCGCGTCCAAGTAGGCGTTGCCCGGGGCGTAGTTGCCCTGGCCCGCGGCGCCGAAGGTGCCCGCCGTGGACGAGAAGAGCACGAAGGCCGACAGGTCCATGTCCGAGGTCAGCTCGTGGAGGTTCCACGCGGCGCCCGCCTTCGAGCGGAACGAGGCGGCTACGCGAGGGAGGGTCAGCGTCTCCAGCGGGCCGTCGTCCAGGGCGGCGGCGGTGTGGAAGACCGCGGTGAGCGGCAGCTCCTGCGGGATGCCGGCCAGGGCGGCCGCCAACGCGTCGCGGTCGCCCGCGTCGCAGGACACGACCGTCACCCGTGCGCCCGCCGCGCCCAGTTCGGCGCTCAGCTCGTCGACGCCCTCGGCGTCGGGGCCGCTCCGGCTCAGGAGCATCAGGTGCTCGGCGCCCTGCTCGGCGAGCCGTCGTGCGATGTGGCCGCCGAGCGCGCCGGTGCCGCCGGTGATCAGGACGGTGCCCTTGGGGGGCTGCCAGGAGCCGTCCCCTTCCACGGAAGCGGCCACGCGCACCAGCCTCCTGGCGAGGACGCCGGACGGGCGCACCGCGAGCTGGTCCTCGCCGGTCGCGCCGGTCAGCAGGGCGCAGAGCCGGTCGACGTCCCGCTCCCCGGGTTCGGCGGGCAGGTCGATCAGGCCGCCCCAGCGGTCCGGGTTCTCCTGGGCCGCGACCCGGCCGAGTCCCCACACCATCGCCTGGCGGGGGCCGGTGAGTTCGGCGCCGCCGCCGGTGGTGACCGCGCCGCCGGTGACGCACCACATGGGGGCGGTGACGGTGGTGGTGGCCAGTGCCTGGATCAGCCCGAGGGTGCGGGTGAAGCCGAGGGGCACGCCCGGGTGCGCCGGGTGGGAGTCCTCGTCCCGTCCGGTCAGCGCGAGGATGCCGGCCGCGTGCTCGTGTCCTTCAACGGCGAGCAGTCGTACGGATATCTCCTCCACGTACGGGAGTTCGCCCGCTGTGGTGGCGTACTCGGCGCGCTCCGCGGGGAGCAGGACCTGGCGCACGGAGCCGCCGCGGCGCTCGATGCCCGCGCCGATGGCCCACACCGTCGGATCGTCGGCGCGCTCCTCGGGCACGACGAGCAGCCAGGTGCCGGTGAGGCGGGCCTCGGTGTCCTGGACCGGCGCCCATTCGATCCCGTAGCGCCAGGCGTCCACGGCGGACTCCTCGCGCTGCTTGCCGTGCCAGGCGGAGAGCGCGGGCAGGACGGTGGCGAGCGAGGAGCGCACGGATTCGTCCGCCACGCCGAGCGCGGCGGCGAGCGATGCGGTGTCGCCGCCGTCGACGGCCGTCCAGAAGGCGCTGTCGACGCCGGAGCCCGCCGTGTCCTGCGCGGTCGCGGGGGCGTCCAACCAGTAGCGCTGCCGGTGAAACGCGTAGGTGGGCAGGTCCACGGTCCTGCCGCCGTCGAAGGTGCTCGACCAGTCCACGGGGGCGCCGGCGACGAACAGTTCGGCGAGGGAGGTCAGGAGTCGGCCGCGGCCGCCGTCCTCGCGCCGCAGGGTGCCCGCGACCACGGGGGCGCTCGCGAGGTCCGCGAGGCTGGCCTCGATGCCGGCGGTCAGGACCGGATGCGGGCTGACCTCGACGAAGACGCCGTGGCCCGCGTCGGCGAGGGCCCGCGCGGTCTGCTGGAAGCGGACGGGGTAGCGGAGGTTGCGGTACCAGTACTCGGCGTCGGCCACCCCGTCCCCGAGGAGCTCGGCGGTGACGGTCGAGTACATCGGCACCCGGGACGGGCGCGGGGTCACGGAGGCGGCGAGATCGAGGAGGGCCGCGCGCAGCTGCTCGACCTGCGGGGTGTGGGAGCCGTAGTCGACCGGGATGCGGCGGGCCCGTACGCCGTCGCGCTCGCACGCGACCATCAGCTCGTCCAGCGCCTCGGCCTCACCGGCGACGACCGTGGACTGCGGGCCGTTGATAGTGGCGACGCTGATCCGGCCCGCCCAGGGCCCGATCAGCTCTTCCGCGGCGGCCTCGTCGACCGGTACGGACACCATGCCGCCCTGGCCGGCCAGTTCGCGTCCGATCAGCTGACTGCGCAGCGCGATGATCCGCGCCCCGTCTTCGAGGGAGAGCACGCCCGCCACCACGGCGGCCGCCAACTCGCCCTGGGAGTGGCCCACTACGGCGGCGGGCTCGACGCCGTGCGCGCGCCAGACGGCGGCGAGCGAGACCATGACCGCCCACAGCATGGGCTGGATCACGTCCACCCGATCCAGTGACGGAGCGTCCTCGCGCTCGCGCAGGACATCGACCGGCGCCCAGTCGATGTGCGGGGCGAGGGCCGCCGCGCACTCACCGAACCGCTCCGCGAACACCGTGGATGAGTCGAGGAGTTCGCTGGCCATGCCCGCCCACTGCGAGCCCTGGCCGGGGAAGACGAAAGCGGTCCTGGTGTCGCGTGCCGCGGCGCCCTGGATCACGCCGGGGGTCTCGTCGCCGTGGCCGAACGCGGCCAGTCGCCGCAGCATTTCCTCGCGGTCGCGGCCGATGACGACGGCGCGGTGCTCGAACTCCGCCCGGGTGGTCAGGAGCGAGCGTGCGATGTCGGCGAGGCCTGCCTCGGGAGCGGCGCTGACGTGTGCGTGCAGGCGCAGTGCCTGCTCGCGCAGGCTCTCGGGGGTCTTGGCGGAGATCACCCACGGCAGGTGGTCGCCGGTCTCCTCGGCGGTCTCGGCCGCGGGCTCCGGGGTGTGTTCGAGGATGACGTGGGCGTTGGTGCCGCTGATGCCGAAGGAGGAGACGGCCCCGCGTCGCGGCCTGCCCGTCTCGGGCCACGGCACGCTCGCGTCGGCGAGCCGCACACCGGCCGAGTCCCACTCGATGTGCGCGGTGGGCTCGTCCACGTGCAGCGTCTTGGGCACCACACCGTGCCGCAGGGCGAGCACCATCTTGATGACGCCCGCGACGCCGGCCGCGGCCTGGGTGTGTCCGATGTTGGACTTCACCGAGCCGAGCAGCAGCGGCTTGTCCTCGGGGCGGTCCTGGCCGTAGGTGGCGAGCAGGGCCTGGCCTTCGATGGGGTCGCCGAGCGAGGTTCCGGTGCCGTGCGCCTCGACGGCGTCGACGTCGGCGGTGGTGAGTCCGGCGTTGGCGAGCGCCTGGCGGATGACGCGCTGCTGCGCGGGACCGCTCGGCGCGGTCAGGCCGTTGGACGCGCCGTCCTGGTTGAGCGCGGAGCCACGGATCACCGCGAGGACGGGATGCCCGTTGCGGCGCGCGTCGGACAACCGCTCGACGACGAGCATGCCGACGCCCTCGGCGAAGCCCATGCCGTCGGCATCGGCGGCGAACGCCTTGGAGCGGCCATCGGGCGCGAGGCCGCTGATCCGGCTGAACTCCACCATCGGGCGCGGGGTCGACATGACGGTGACGCCACCGGCGACCGCCAGCGTGCAGTCGCCGCTGCGCAGGGCGTGTGCCGCCTGGTGCAGGGCCACCAGCGAGGACGAGCACGCCGTGTCGACGGTGATCGCGGGGCCTTCCAGGCCGAGGGTGTAAGCGATGCGGCCGGAGGCGACGCTGTTGGCGCTGCCGTTGCCCAGGTAGCCCTCGTAGCCGCTGAGCAGGTCGGGGAACCGTACGGCGTAGTCGTTGTAGATCAGCCCGGTGAAGATGCCGGTCGGGGTGGCGCGCAGGGTGCCGGGGTCGATACCGGCCCGCTCCAGCGCCTCCCAGGTGGCCTCGAGGAGCAGCCGCTGCTGGGGGTCGGTGGCCTGGGCTTCGCGGGGCGACATTCCGAAGAATCCGGGGTCGAAATCCGCCATGTCGTAGAGGAATCCGCCGACCTTGGCGAAGTGCAGGTCCGGGGCCTCGGCGTTGTGCAGGTCGACGGAGTCCCAGCCGCGGTCGGTGGGGTAGTCGCCCATGGCGTCGCGCTCGTCCGTGAGCAGCTGCCACAGGTCTTCGGGCGAGCTGACGCCGCCGGGGAAGCGGCAGCTCATGCCGATGATGACGATCGGGTCGTCGTCGGAAGCCACGACCGGTGCGGCAACCGGAAGGACGCGCGCCGGTGCGACGCTCGCGTCCACTCCGAGCCGGACGGCGACTTCGGCCGCGAGGGCGGCGGGCGTGGGATGGTCGAAGACCACCGTCACCGGCAGCCGCAGCCCCGTAGCGGAACCGATCCGATTGCGCAGCTCCACGGCCGTCAGCGAATCGAAGCCCATGTCACGGAAGGCACGGTCGACCTCCACCGCACCAGCACTGCCATGGCCGAGCACCAACGCGGCCTGAGCCCGCACCAGCTCCGTCAGCTCACGGTCGCGGTCGGCCGGAGCCAACGCCGCAAGGCGCTCACCCAGCCCGCCACCGGCAACCACCGTGGTATTGGCGGCGGTTCGCTTGGCCGTGGTGCGCACCAGGGCGCGGAAGAGGGGGTTCAGGGGTCGTTGCTCGCGCAGTGTCGCCAGGTCGAGGCGGACCGGGACGGTGTACGAGTACGGCAGACGCACCGCCGCGTCGAAGAGAGCCAAACCCTCCTCGGTCGAGAGGGGCCTGATCCCGGCCCGGCGCATGCGGTCCAGATCAGCCGTGCCCAACGCACCCGTCATCGCACTGCGGTCGGCCCACAACCCCCACGCCAACGAATGCGCCGGCAACCCCTGAACACGCCGCTCCTGCGCCAAAGCATCGAGGAAGGAGTTCGCCGCCGCATACCCGCCCTGCCCAGGAGAACCGAAAACCCCAGCAGCAGAGGAGAACAACACGAACAACGCGAGATCCCGCTCACGCGTCAACTCGTGCAAATTCCACGCCGCATCCACCTTCGGACGCAACACCGTATCCAGACGCTCCGCCGTCAACGCGGAAACCACACCATCATCCAAGGCACCGGCGGCATGCACGACACCGCACAACCCGTCGAGCCCCTCCAGAAGAGCCCCCAAAGCCACACGATCGGCCGCATCACACGCCTCGACCCGCACCGTGGCACCCAACGCCACCAACTCAGCAACCAACTCCCCCGCACCCGCAGCACCAAGGCCCTGACGGCTGGTCAGGACAAGATCCCGCACACCGTGCTCGACGACCAACCGACGGGCCACCGCAGACCCGATCACACCCGTGCCACCCGTCACCAACACCGTCCCACCCAACCCCGGACGCGGGTTCGTCAGGACGACCTTGCCGACATGACGGGCCTGACTCATGTGCCGGAAAGCCTGCGGCGCCTGACGGGTGTCCCACGCCGTCACCGGCAACGGCACAAGCTCCCCACCAGCGAAAAGCTCCGCGAGATGCGCGAGCATCTCACCCAACCGATCAGCACCCGCCTCCCCCAGATCAAAGGCCCGATAGCGCACACCCGCATGAGCGGCAGCCACCTCACCCGCATCACGGATATCGGTCTTGCCCATCTCCAAGAACCGGCCCCCGCGCGGCAACACCCGCAACGAAGCATCCACGAACTCCCGAGCCAGACTGTTGAGCACCACATCAACACCCCGACCCCCGCTCTGCTCCAGGAACCGATCCGCGAACTCCACACTCCGCGAAGAAGCAATCCGCTCCGCAGCCACCCCCGACTCACGAACGGTCGGCCACTTGGCCTCGCTCGCCGTCGCATACACCTCCGCCCCCAAATACCGGGCCAACTGCACCGCGGCCATACCCACCCCACCAGCCGCCGCATGCACCAACAACGACTCACCCGCACGCAACCCACCCAGGTCGACCAACGCGTAATAAGCCGTCAAGAACGTCACCGGCACCGACGCCGCCCGAGCGAACGACCACCCACCAGGCACCGCCACCACCATGCGCGCATCCGCCACCGCCACCGGACCCGCATACGCACCCGACAACAACCCCATCACCCGGTCACCCACCGCGAACCCCACCACACCAGGGCCCACCTCGGTCACCACACCCGCACCCTCACTACCGAACAACGCCTCGGTGTGGGGTACGACGCCCAACGCCACCAGTGCGTCGCGGAAGTTGACGCCGGTCGCGCGCACCGCGATGCGGACCTGACCGGCTCCGAGGGGCTCGGCGGCGCGCGGGGCGGCCACCAGGCGCAGCCCGTCCAGGGCGCCGCCCGTGTCGAGGTCCACGCCCCAGGCCTCGGCCCCGGGCAGGGCCAGGGTGTCGGCGTTGGCCGGGGTGACCCGGCCCAGGCGGGTCACGAACGCGGCTCCGGAACGTACGGCCAGGGAGCTCTCGCCCGCGGCCAGGGCGTCGGCGACCGCGGCGGGCAGGGCGGCGGCGGACGACGGCGCGTCGTCCAGGTCGACCAGCAGGAAGCGGTCGGGGTGTTCGGAGTGGGCCGTGCGCACCAGGCCCTGGACCGCCGCGTGCCCCGGATCGGGCCGCTCGCCGGGGGCCACGACGGCGCCGCCGCGGGTCACCACGGCGAGCCTGGCCTCCTCCAGCTCCGGCAGGGCCAGCCACTCCTGCGCGGCACCCAGCACGGAGGCCAGCAGTTCACGGACGGCGGCGGGGACGTCGGCGGCGCCGTCGGCGTCGGGTCGCGGGCAGGGCAGGAGCACGGTCGCGGGGACGGCGCCGCCACCGTGGACGCTCTCGGCGAGCGCGGCGAGGTCCGCGTGCCGTGGCAGATCGAGGCCCGGCAGCCCTTCGCCGATGATCGCGGTCGATCCGTCGGCCTCGGGGCGCTTCGCATCACCGCTCAGCGGCGTCCAGTTGACCTCGTAGAGCGAGTCGACGCCCTGGCCTGCCAGCGCGTCCGCGGTCAGCGGCCGCGAGGTGAGGGTCTCGATGGTGAGGACCGGCAGCCCGGTGTGATCGGTCAGCTGGACCGACAGGGCGTCCTCGCCCATCGGCGTCAGCCGGGCCCGGACCGCCGTGGCACCGGTCGCGTGGAGACGGGCGCCCGCGAACGAGAACGGCATCATCCGGTCGCCCTGCCCTTCCAGCAGGGTCACCAGACGCGTCTGCAGCGCCGCGTCGACGAGGGCGGGGTGCACCCCGAACCGCCCGGCATCCCGCTCGGCGCCCTCCGGCAGCACGACATCGGCGAACAGCTCCTCACCGCGCCGCCACACCGCGCGGATGCCCTGGAAGACCGGCCCGTAGCCGTATCCCGTGGCCGCCAGGCGCTCGTACAGCCCGTCGATGTCCACGGCCTGCGCGCCGACCGGCGGCCAGGCGGTGTCCGGCGCGGCCGGCTCTTCGACGGGGGCGGCGATCAGCGCGCCCTCGGCGTGACAGGTCCACTCGGTGTCGTCGTCCTGCCCGGGGCGGTACGCCCGGGAGTGCAGCCGCACCGCGCGCCGTCCCTGCTCGTCGGGGGACTCGACGGTGACCTGGAGGTCGACCGCCGTGTCACCGCTCGGCACGACCAGCGGTGAGTGCAGGACGAGTTCGTCCAGCAGCTCGGCGCCCACGCTCTCACCGGCCCGCAGCATCAGCTCCAGTACGGCGGCCCCGGGCACGAGCGCCCGGCCCATCACCACGTGGTCGGCCAGCCAGGGGTGGGTGTGCAGGGATATGCGGCCGGTCGAGACGTGGCCGTTGCCGTCCGCGAGGGCGATGCCGACCGCCAGCAGGGGGTGGCCGAGCGCGGAGAGCCCGGCCCCGGACGCCCCTACGATGCCGGTCCCGCCGTCCAGCCAGTAGTGCTCGGTCTGGAAGGCGTACGTCGGCAGGGCGACCCGGCGGGCATCGCTTCCGGCGAAGACCGCCTGCCAGTCGGGCGTACCGCCGCGCACCCACAGCTCGCCGAGCGAGGCCAGGAAGCGACCGCTGCCGCCCTGGTCACGGCGCAGAGTGCCGCCCGCGAACACCTCGACGCCCACCGCCTCACCGGTCTCCTCGACCGGAGACGTCAGCACCGGATGCGCACTGACCTCAAGGAACGTGACGTGACCGTCCGCGATCAGCCCGCGCACCGTCGCCTCGAACCGCACCGGCTGCCGCAGGTTGCGGAACCAGTACTCGGCGTCAGCCTCGCCCTCCCCAAGGAGGTCACCGGTCACGGTCGAGTACATCGGTACGTCGCCCGCCCGCGCCACGACCGGAGCAGCCAGCTCCAGCAGGGCCGCGCGCAGCTGCTCCACCTGCGGAGTGTGCGAACCGTAGTCCACCGGAATGCGGCGGGCCCGTACGCCGTCACGCTCGCACGCGACCATCAGCTCGTCCAGCGCCCCGGCCTCACCGGCGACCACCGTGGACCGCGGACCGTTGACCGTCGCCACACTGATCCGGCCCGCCCAGGGCCCGATCAGCTCCTCCGCAGCGGCCTCGTCGACCGGCACGGACACCATGCCGCCCTGACCCGCCAGTTCGCGCCCGATCAGCTGACTGCGCAGCGCGACGATCCGCGCCGCGTCCTCGAGGGACAGCACCCCCGCCACCACGGCGGCCGCCAGCTCACCCTGGGAGTGGCCCACCACAGCCGCCGGCTCCACCCCATGCGCGCGCCACACCGCCGCGAGCGAGACCATGACCGCCCACAGCATCGGCTGGACCACGTCCACCCGGTCGTAGGACGGAGCACCCTCGCGCTCGCGCAGCACGTCCTGCGGCACCCAGTCGACGTACGCCGTCAACGCGGCCGCACACTCACCGAACCGCTCCGCGAACACCGGCGAGGAATCCAGCAGCTCCACCGCCATACCGGCCCACTGCGCACCCTGACCGGGGAAGACGAACACCACGCCGTCTTCCCTGTCCGCCCGTACTCCGGACACGACGCCCTCAGCAGGCTCACCCGCCGCCACCGCGTCCAGAGCGGCCAGCAGCTCCGCACGATCCGAGCCCAGCACCACCGCGCGGTGCTCAAGACCCGCCCGAGACGACACCAACGAGTAGCCGACGCCCGTGAGCGACGCGGCCGAAGAGGTCATGAACTCGCGCAACCGCACGGCCTGTTCGCGCAGGGCTGCGGCCGACTTCGCCGAAAGCGCCCACGGCACCACACCGCCACCGGCCACCACGCCGATCCGACCCGGCTCGCCGTCCGCGGCCTCGACCGGCTCCTCCAGCGGGGCCTGCTCCACGATCACGTGCGCGTTCGTACCGCTCACACCGAACGAGGACACGCCCGCACGGCGTGCCCGACCCGTCTGCGGCCACGCACGGCCCTCGGTCGCCAGCTCCACCGCACCCGCCGACCAGTCCACCTTCGGCGTCGGCTCATCCACGTGCAGGGTCTTCGGCACGACACCGTGCCGCATCGCCTCCACCATCTTGATCACACCGGCCACGCCCGCGGCGGCCTGCGTGTGGCCGATGTTGGACTTGAGCGAGCCGAGCAGCAGCGGCCGGTCCTCCGGACGGTCCTGGCCGTACGTCGCCAGCAGCGCCTGCGCCTCGATCGGGTCGCCCAAGGTGGTGCCGGTGCCGTGCGCCTCGACGACGTCGACCTCGGAAGCCTTCATCCCCGCGCTCGTCAGCGCCTGCCGGATCACGCGCTGCTGCGCGGGGCCGTTGGGCGCGGTCAGCCCGCTGGAGGCGCCGTCCTGGTTGACGGCGGAGCCACGGATCACGGCCAGCACCTGTTGCCCGTTGCGCCGGGCGTCGGAGAGCCGCTCGACCAGCAGCAGGCCCACTCCCTCCGCGGCGCTCATGCCGTCGGCGGACGCGGCGAACGCCTTGCAGCGGCCGTCGCGCGCCAGGCCCTGCTGCCGGCTGAACTCCGTGAACAGGTCGGGCGTCGACATGATCGCGACCCCGCCCGCGAGCGCCATCGAGCACTCGCCGTTGCGCAGCGCCTGAATCGCGAGGTGCAGCGCCACCAGCGAGGAGGAGCACGCCGTGTCCACCGTGACGGCGGGACCGGTCAGGCCGAAGCTGTAGGAGATGCGCCCCGAGGCCACGCTGCCCGCGGTGCCCGTCATGGCGTGGCCCTCGACCTCTTCGGGGATCGCGGGCAGCCTGCTTCCGTAGTCGCGGAAGCTGGAGCCGATGAAGACGCCGGTCCTGCTGCCGACCAGGGCATCGGGGGCGATGCCGGAGCGCTCGAACAGCTCCCAGGAGGTCTCCAGCAGGATCCGCTGCTGCGGGTCCATCGCGAGCGCCTCGCGCGGCGAGATCCCGAAGAGGCCCGCGTCGAACTGCCCCGCGTCGTGCAGGAATCCACCCTCCGCCACGTACGAGCTACCCGGGCGCTCTCCGGTCACGTCCACCAGGGATCCCGCGTCCCAGCCGCGGTCGGTGGGCAGTCCGGTGATGGCGTCGCCGCCTTCGGAGAGCAGCCGCCACAGGTCCTCGGGAGAGCCGACTCCGCCGGGGAACCGGCAGCTCATCCCGATGATCGCCATCGGCTCGCCGTCCACCGACTCCGCGGCCTGGAGCCGCGATTGGGTCTCTTTCAGCTCGGCTGTGACCCGGGTCAGGTAGTAACGGAGCTTCTTGGCGTCGTCCATGCTTGCGTGCCCCCGAAAGTGAGACGGAAGTGTGCGTGCGCCCCGCGGGAAGGCGCGTGTCAGAACCGCGGCGTCGATCAGGGGCTCAGGAGATCCCGAACTCTTTGCCGATGTAGTCGAAGAGGTCGTCGTTGCTCGCGGATTCGAGGTCCTCGGCGTCGATGACGTCCTCACCGTCCCCACCTGGTCCGGTCACGGTCCGCAGCAACTGCCTCAGCCGTCCCGCCAGTTCGACTCTGGAGGGATCTCCGTCGGGCAGTTGCCCCAGGAGCGCCTCGAACTGGTCGAGTTCGGCCGCGCCGGGAACCGGCGCGTCCGTGCCGCCTTCGGCTGCACCCTCGTCGCCGAACAGTGCGTCACCGAGGTAGCGCACGAGTTCGTGCACGGTCGGGCAGTCGAAGACGATCGTGGCGGGCAGCCGCAGACCGGTCGCCGCGTTGAGCCGGTTGCGCAGTTCCACGGCGGTGACCGAGTCCAGGCCGAGTTCCAGGAACCGGCGCCGCAGTTCCACCGTCTCCGCGGAGTCGTGGCCCAGTACGGCTGCCACGTGCCTGCGGACCATCGTGCGCAACTGCCGTTCGCGCTCGGCCGGTGCGAGGTCCGCCAGCCGCTCGGCCAGCGTGAGGGCGGCGGCCCCGTCGGTGGTTTCGTCCCGCGTGAGTACGGCGCGGGCCTCCGGCAGTTCGTCGAGCAGACGGCTGGCCCTGGCCGCGGTGTAGGCGTACGCGAACCTCTCCCAGTCGATGTCCGCGATCACGAGGCTGGTGTCGCCGTGGGCGAGCGCCGTCTCCAGTGCGACCGTGGCGCGCTCCGGCTGGAGCAGCGGCACGCCGTGCCGGATGCTGGTGTCGCCGACCACGTCCCGGCCCGCCATGCCGCCCTTGGCCCAGGAACCCCAGGCCACGGAGGTGGCCACGAGTCCCTGCGCACGGCGGTACTGGGCGAGTGCGTCCAGGTAGGCGTTGCCCGGCGCGTAGTTGCCCTGGCCGGCCATGCCGACCGTGCCCGCCAGCGACGAGAACAGCACGAAGGCGGAGAGATCCAGGTCCGCCGTCATCCGGTGCAGTTGGTGCGCACCGGCCGCCTTGACCCGCAGCACTCGGTCGAGCTGTTCGGGCGTCAGCGTGGTGAGCGCCCCGTCGTCCAGTACTGCCGCGGTGTGCACCACGGCGGTCAGCGGGCAGTCGTCGGGCACCGAGTCCAGCAGGCGGCGCAAGGCCTCCGGGTCCGCCACGTCGCAGGCGACCGTGGTGACGCGGGCTCCGGTGGCGGCCAGTTCGGCTTCGAGGTCGGTGGCGCCGGGGGCCGTCCCGCCCCGCCTGCTGACGAGCAGCAGGTGCTCGGCGCCCTGAGCGGCCAGTCGCCTGGCGACCTCGCCGCCGAGTGCGCCGGTGCCGCCCGTGATCAGGACCGTGCCCTTGCCCGGCGTCCAGCCGTCGCCCGGCTCGCCGCTGAGCGGCGCGCGGACGAGCCGGCGGCCGTAGGTCGCGGTCGAGCGGACCGCCACCTGGTCCTCGTCGGCCTCGGCCGCGAGCACGTCGCAGAGCCGCGCGAGGGCGCGTTCGTCCGGCTCCCGGGGGAGGTCGACCAGACCGCCCCAGCGGGTCGGCAGTTCCTGGGCCGCCACCCTGCCGAGACCCCAGACCAGCGCCTGTGCCGGGCTGGTGAGCGGGTCCCGCTCGCCGATGGACACCGCGCCCTGGGTGACGCACCACAGTACGGCGTCCGAGTCGGCGGCCTCCAACTGCTGGAGCAGCGCGAGGTTCTGGGCGAATCCGGCCGGAGTGGCGGGCGCGTCCGCGAGCGGGCTCTCGTCCTGCGCGAGCAGCGACAGCACACCGGCCGCCGCGGAATGCGCGGCCAGCGCCTCGGCCCACGACTGCTCGTCCTGCCCGGTGTCCCCGGCGCCGCGTACGAGCAGCGGCTCGACCACGGCCCCCTGCGTGCGCAGGGCCCCGGCCACCGCCTCGTACAGCGCGCCGTCGAGCTGGTCCGGGGTGACGGCGATCAGCCAGGTGTCGGACAGTGCGGCCTTGGGTCCGGAGGGCAGCGACTTCCACTGCGCCCGGTAGCGCCACGACTCCATGCCGACCGCTTCCGCGTGCCGCTTGTGCCAGGCGGAGAGCGCGGGCAGTACGGACGTCAGACCGGTCTGCGCCTCGTTCAGCCGCAGGGTCTTCGCGAATCCCTCCAGGTCCTCGCGCTCCACCACCTCCCAGAAGGCGGCGTGCGGATCCGCGCCCACCGCGGGGCGGACCGGCGCGGTGTCGAACCAGTAGTGCTTAGTCTGGAAGGCGTAGGTCGGCAGCGCGACCCGGCGGGCCCCGGTACCGGCGAACACCGCCTGCCAGTCCGGCGCTCCACCCTGTGCCCACAGCTGGGCCAGGGACGTCAGCCACCGCTCCTGCCCACCCTGGTCGCGGCGCAGGGTGCCGCCCGCGAACACCTCGACGCCCACCGCCTCGCCGGTCTCCTCGACCGGAGACGTCAGCACCGGATGCGCACTGACCTCGACGAACGTGGTGTGACCTGCGGCGATCAGCTCCCGCACCGTGTCGAGGAACCGCACCGGCTGCCGCAGATTACGGAACCAGTACTCCGCGTCGGCCACACCCTCCGCAAGGAGGTCACCTGTCACGGTCGAATACATCGGTACGTCGCCCGCGCGCGCCACGACCGGAGCAGCCAGCTCCAGCAACGCCTCGCGCAACTGCTCCACCTGCGGGGTGTGCGACCCGTAGTCCACCGGGATGCGACGGGCCCGTACGCCGTCACGCTCACACGCGACCATCAGCTCGTCCAGCGCTTCGGCCTCACCGGCGACCACCGTGGACCGCGGACCGTTGACCGTCGCCACGCTCACGCGACCGGACCACGGCGCGATCAGCTCCAGCGCGGCGTCCTCCGCCAACGGCAGCGACACCATGCCACCACGACCCGCCAACTCCCGGCCGATCAGCTGGCTCCGCAACGCCACGATCCGCGCCGCATCCTCCAGCGAGAGGACGCCGGCGACCGCGGCAGCCGCCAACTCGCCCTGGGAGTGGCCCACCACGGCGGCGGGCTCGACACCGTGCGCACGCCAGAGCGCCGCGAGCGAGACCATGACCGCCCACAGCATCGGCTGGACCACGTCCACCCGGTCGTAGGACGGAGCGCCCTCGCGCTCGCGCAGCACGTCCTGCGGCACCCAGTCGACGTACGCCGTCAACGCAGCCGCACACTCACCGAACCGCTCCGCGAACACCGGCGAGGAGTCCAGCAGCCCGACCGCCATACCGGCCCACTGCGCACCCTGACCCGGGAAGACGAACACCACGTCCGACGCACCCTCGCGCCGCACCCCCGACACCACACCCTCACCAGGCTCACCCGCCGCAACCGCCTCCAGAGCGGCCAACAACCCCTCACGATCCGAGCCCAGCACCACCGCACGGTGCTCAAGACCCGACCGCGTCGACACCAACGAATGGCCGACATCCACGAGCGAGACATCGGACGACGACACGAACTCCCGCAACCGCACCGCCTGCCCGCGCAACCCCGCAGCCGACTTCGCCGAAAGCGCCCACGGCAGCACACCCCCAGCGGGCTCCGCCACCGGGACCTGCTCCTGCTCGACCTCCGGGGCCTGCTCCACGATCACGTGCGCGTTCGTACCGCTCACACCGAACGAGGACACGCCCGCACGGCGTACCCGACCCGTCTGCGGCCACGCACGACCCTCGGTCACCAGCTCCACCGCACCCGCCGACCAGTCCACCTTCGGCGTCGGCTCATCCACGTGCAGGGTCCCCGGCACCACGCCGTGCCGCATCGCCTCCACCATCTTGATCACACCGGCGATGCCCGCGACGGCGGAGGTGTGGCCGATGTTCGACTTGAGCGAGCCGAGCAGCAGCGGCCGGTCCTCGGGCCGGTCCTGCCCGTACGTCGCCAGCAGCGCCTGCGCCTCGATCGGGTCGCCCAAAGTGGTGCCGGTGCCGTGGGCCTCGACGACGTCGACGTCCGACGCTTCGAGCCGCGCGTTGGCCAGCGCCTGACGGATGACCCGCTGCTGCGACGGCCCGTTCGGCGCGGTCAGGCCGTTGGACGCGCCGTCCTGGTTGACGGCCGTGCCGCGGATCACGGCCAGCACCTGGTGGCCGTTGCGCTGCGCCCGGGCCAACGGCTCCAGGAGCAGCACCCCGACGCCCTCGCCCCAGGCCGTGCCGTCCGCCGCGGCGGCGAAGGGCTTGCACAGGCCGTCGGGGGCGAGTCCGCGCTGTTGGCTGAACTCGGTGAAGACGCCCGGGGTCGACATCACCGTCACTCCGCCGGCCAGCGCCATCGAGCACTCGCCCTGGCGCAGCGCCTGCACCGCCAGGTGCAGGGCGACCAGCGAAGAGGAGCACGCGGTGTCCACCGTCATGGCGGGGCCCGTGAGCCCGAAGCTGTAGGAGATGCGTCCCGAGGCCACGCTGCCCGCGGCTCCGGTGAACAGGTAGCCGCCGGATTCCTGGGCGTTGGTGGCGTCGGCGCCGTAGCCGTGCGGGACGGCGCCGACGAAGACACCGGTCCTGGTGCCGCGCAGCGTCTCCGGGTCGATGCCCGCACGCTCGACGGCCTCCCAGGAGGTCTCCAGGAGGAGCCGCTGCTGCGGGTCCATGGCGAGCGCCTCGCGGGGCGAGATCCCGAAGAAGCCCGCGTCGAACTGCCCGGCGTCGTGCAGGAATCCGCCCTGGTCGACGTAGCTGGTGCCCGACCGCGAGGACTCCGGGTCGTACAGCGCGTCGAGGTCCCAGCCGCGGTCCTGCGGCAGGCCGGAGATGACGTCCTGCTCGTCGAGCAGCAGTCGCCACAGGTCGTCGGGCGACCGTATGTCGCCGGGGAACCGGCAGCTGGTGGCCACGATGGCGATGGGTTCGTCAGCGGACGCGTCGGATGCCGTGCGGGAGCGCAGGGCGGCGCTCTCCGCGTCGTCGCCGTCCGAATCCTCGGCGCCGACGATGCGGTCGCGCAGGTGCTCCGCGAGCCGCAGCGGCGTCGGGTAGTCGAACACGGCCGTCTGCGCGAGGGGCTGCCCGGTCGCGATGCCCAGCCGGTTGCGCAGGTCCACGGCGGTCAGCGAGTCGAATCCCGCCTCGCGGAACGCCCGGCCCACCTCGACCTCGTGCGCCGAGGCCCAGCCGAGTACGGCCGCTGCCTGGGTGCACACCTCGTCCAGCACGATGCGCAGGCGCCGGCCGGCCGTGGGCGCGTCGAGCACCTTCTGCCGGAATCCGTCGACGGGTTCGGCGACCGGGGCGGAAGGCAGCTCCACCTGGACGGGGGAACCGGCGGCCGAGGGCGCGAGCCAGTAGCGGTCGCGCTGGAAGGCATAGGTGGGCAGCTCGACGGGCTCGGTGCCTTCGTCGACCGGGGCGTAGACCGCCGACCAGTCGGGCGTACCGCCGCGCACCCACAGCTCGCCGAGCGAGGCCAGGAAGCGACGACTGCCACCCTGGTCGCGGCGCAGGGTGCCGCCCGCGAACACCTCGACGCCCACCGCCTCACCGGTCTCCTCGACCGGGGACGTCAGCACCGGATGCGCACTGACCTCCACGAACGTCGTGTGACCCGCGGCGATCAGCTCCCGCACCGTGTCGAGGAACCGCACCGGCTGCCGCAGATTACGGAACCAGTACTCCGCGTCGGCCTGACCCTCCCCAAGGAGGTCACCGGTCACGGTCGAGTACATCGGTACGTCGCCCGCGCGCGCCACGACCGGAGCAGCCAGCTCCAGCAAGGCCGCGCGCAGCTGCTCGACCTGCGGGGTGTGCGACCCGTAGTCCACCGGGATGCGGCGGGCCCGTACGCCGTCGCGCTCGCACGCGACCATCAGCTCGTCCAGTGCTTCGGCTTCACCGGCGACGACCGTGGACCGCGGACCGTTGATCGTGGCGACGCTGATCCGACCCGCCCAGGGCTCGATCAGCTCTATCGCAGCTGCCTCGTCGACCGGCACGGACACCATGCCGCCCTGACCCGCCAGCTCCCGGCCGATCAGCTGGCTGCGCAGCGCGACGATCCGCGCCGCGTCCTCGACCGACAGCACTCCCGCCACCGCAGCGGCCGCCAACTCGCCCTGCGAATGGCCGACAACGGCGGCGGGCCTGACACCCGACGAGCGCCACACCGCGGCGAGCGAGACCATGACCGCCCACAGCATCGGCTGGACCACGTCCACCCGATCCAGCGACGGAGCGCCCTCGCGCTCGCGCAGGACATCGACCGGCGCCCAATCGACGTACGCCGTCAACGCAGCCGCACACTCACCGAACCGCTCCGCGAACACCGGCGAGGAATCCAGCAGCTCCACCGCCATGCCCGCCCACTGCGCACCCTGACCCGGGAAGACGAAGACCGCGCCGCCCGGCGCGCCGGAGGCCTGGCCGCTGAACACGTGGGCGGCGGATCCGCCCGTCTCCAGTGCCTCCAGTCCGGCCAGGAACGTCTCGCGGTCCTCCGCCACCACGACGGCTCGGTGTTCCATCGCGGACCGGGTGGTGGCCAGGGCGCGCCCCAGCTCCTCGTCCGTCGCCGCGCTGTCGGCGGCGAGCCGCCGCAGCCGTGCGGCCTGTGCGCGCAGGCCTGCCGCCGTGCGGCCCGAGACGATCCAGGGCAGCGGGCCGCCGTCGCGCAGCCGCGCCCCGGGCACGGGTGCCGCCGCGGGTGCAGCGGCGTCGGCGGGCGCCTGCTCGACGATGACGTGGGCGTTGGTCCCGCTGATGCCGAACGAGGAGACACCGGCGCGCCGGACCGGGCTGGTCTCGGGCCACGGGGTGCTCTCCGTGGCCAGGCGCACCGCTCCGGTGGACCAGTCCACCTCGGGGGTCGGACCGTCGACGTGGAGCGTGGCCGGTACGAGCCCGTGCCGGATGGCCAGTACCGACTTGATGACGCCCGCGACACCCGCCGCGGCCTGCGTGTGGCCGATGTTCGACTTGAGCGAGCCGAGCAGCAGCGGGCGGTCCTCGGGCCGGTCCTGGCCGTACGTCGCCAGCAGGGCTTCCGCCTCGATGGGGTCGCCCAGTGCCGTGCCGGTGCCGTGGGCCTCCAGCATGTCCACGTCGGCGGAGCCGATCCCGGCTTCGGCCCAGGCGTCCCTGATCACCTGCTGCTGGGAGAGCCCGTTGGGCGCGGTGAGGCCGTTGGACGCGCCGTCCTGGTTGATCGCGGAGCCGCGTACGACCGCGAGCACCCGGTGGCCGTTGCGGCGTGCGTCGGAGAGCCGCTCGACCAGCAGCATCCCGACGCCTTCCGAGAAGCCGGTCCCGTCGGCGGCTCCGGCGAAGGCCTTGCAGCGGCCGTCGAGCGCCAGCCCCTGCTGGCTGGTCATTTCGGTGAAGATGCCCGGTGTCGACAGCACGGTGGCGCCGCCGGCGAGGGCCAGCGAGCACTCGCCGCGCCGCAGGGACGCCACGGCCAGGTGGAGCGCGACCAGTGAGGACGAGCAGGCCGTGTCGACGGTGAGCGCGGGCCCGGTCAGTCCGAGCACGTAGGCGATGCGGCCGGAGGCGACGCTGGTCGTCTTGCCGGTGAGCATCAGACCGTCGAGCGTCTCCGGGGCCTCGTGCAGCCGGGGTCCGTACTCCTGGTCCATCGCGCCGACGAACACGCCGGTCCTGCTGCCGCGCAGCAGCTCCGGATCGATCCCGGCGCGTTCGAGCAGCTCCCACGAGGTCTCGAGGAGCAGCCGCTGCTGCGGGTCCATGGCGAGCGCTTCGCGCGGGGATATCCCGAAGAAGCGGGGGTCGAAGTCCGTGGCGCCGTCGACGAAGCCGCCGACTCCGGTGGTGACGCGGCCCCGGCCGTCCGGGCTCAGCAGCCGTTCCAGGTCCCAGCCGCGGTCGTCGGGGTAGTCCGAGATCGCGTCCCGGCCCGCGGAGACGAGCCGCCACAGGTCCTCGGGAGAATCCACCCCGCCGGGAAAGCGGCAGCTCATGGCGACGATGGCGATGGGGTCTTCCGCGCCGTCGACCGCGGGGTGGCGGTCGGGCTCGCGCACGGTGACGGCCGCAGACGGCCGCTCTGCGGCGCTGTCGCGCAGGGATTCCAGGTGTTCTGCCAGCCGGGCCGGGGTGGGGTGCGAGAAGAGGGCGGCCGTGGTCAGCCGCCGGCCCAGCACGGTGTTCAGGCGACTGCGCAGGTCACCGAGCATGATGGAGTCGAAGCCGAGGTCCTTGAACGAGCGCCGTACGTCGACCTCCTCCGCGGAGCCGTGCCCGAGCACGGCCGCCGTGTGGGCCCGCACCGCGTGCGGGACGTCCGGCGACCCGTCGTGTGCACCGGCTGCCGGGACTGCCGTCGGCACGGCGACCGGGGCCTCGGGGTCAGCGACCGCGCTGTCCAGCCAGTAGTGCTTGGTCTGGAAGGCGTAGGTCGGCAGCGCGACTCGGCGGGCATCGCTTCCCGCGAAGACCGCCTGCCAGTCGGGCGTACCGCCGCGCACCCACAGCTCGCCGAGCGAGGCCAGGAAGCGACCGCTGCCACCCTGGTCGCGGCGCAGGGTGCCGCCCGCGAACACTTCGATGCCCACCGCCTCGCCGGTCTCCTCGACCGGAGACGTCAGCACCGGATGCGCACTGACCTCCACGAACGTGGTGTGACCCGCGGCGATCAGCTCCCGCACCGTGTCGAGGAACCGCACCGGCTGCCGCAGATTACGGAACCAGTACTCCGCATCAGCCACACCCTCCCCAAGGAGGTCACCGGTCACGGTCGAGTACATCGGTACGTCACCCGCGCGCGCCACGACCGGAGCAGCCAGCTCCAGCAACGCCTCGCGCAACTGCTCTACCTGCGGAGTGTGCGACCCGTAGTCCACCGGAATGCGGCGAGCCCGTACGCCGTCGCGCTCGCACGCGACCATCAGCTCGTCCAGCGCTTCGGCCTCACCGGCGACGACCGTGGACCGCGGACCATTGACCGTCGCCACACTCACGCGACCGGACCACGGCGCGATCAGCTCCTCCGCGGCGGCCTCGTCGACCGGCACGGACACCATGCCGCCCTGGCCCGCCAGCTCACGCCCGATCAGCTGACTGCGCAACGCGATGATCCGCGCACCGTCCTCAAGGGACAGCACCCCCGCCACCACAGCAGCCGCCAACTCGCCCTGCGAGTGGCCCACCACGGCGGCGGGCTCCACCCCATGAGCACGCCAGACCGCCGCGAGCGAGACCATGACCGCCCACAACATCGGCTGGACCACGTCCACCCGATCCAACGACGGAGCACCCTCGCGCTCGCGCAGGACATCGACCGGCGCCCAGTCGATGTGCGGGGCGAGGGCCGCCGCACATTCCTCGAAACGCTCCGCGAACACCGGCGAGGAATCCAGCAGCCCGACCGCCATACCGGCCCACTGCGCACCCTGACCCGGGAAGACGAACACCACGTCCGACGCACCCTCGCGCCGCACCCCCGACACCACACCCTCAGCAGGCTCACCCGCCGCAACCGCCTCCAGAGCGGCCAACAACCCCTCACGATCCGACCCCAGCACCACCGCACGGTGCTCAAGACCCGACCGCGTCGACACCAACGAATGACCCACATCCACGAGCGAGACATCGGACGACGACACGAACTCCCGCAACCGCACCGCCTGCCCGCGCAACCCCGCGGCCGACTTCGCCGAAAGCGCCCACGGCACCGCGCCGCCTCCGGCCACCACGCCGACCGGTCCCGACTTCGCCGCCGGGGCCGGATCCGCCACGGGAGCCTGCTCCACGACGACGTGCGCGTTCGTGCCGCCGAGGCCGAACGACGACACACCGGCCACCAGCGGTACGTCCGGACGCGGCCAGGGCGAGCGCTCGGTCTGGACCTGGAGGTGCCAGTCGTCCAGTGGGATGGCCGGGTTGGGCGATTCGAAGTTGAGGCTGGCGGGGAGCTCCGCCGCTTCCAGGGAGAGCAGGACCTTGAGCAGGCCGACGATGCCCGCGGCGCCTTCCAGGTGCCCGACGTTCGTCTTGGCCGAGCCGACGCGCAGGGGTGCGTCCGCCGGGCGGGCGGAGCCGATGACGGTGGCGAGCGCCGCGGCCTCGATGGGGTCGCCGACGGCCGTGCCGGTCCCGTGGAGTTCTACGTACTGGATGTCCTCGGGGCGTACGCCCGCCGCGGTGTGCGCGCGGCGGAGCACGTCCTCCTGGGCCTGCCGGCTGGGGGTGGTGAGGCTGTCGCCGCCGCCGTTGTTGACGGCGCTGCCGCGCAGTACGCCGTGGATGTGGTCGCCGTCCCGCAGCGCGTGGGCCAGGGGCTTGAGGAGGACGAAGCCGCCGCCCTCGCCCCGTACGTAGCCGTTGGCGCGGGCGTCGAAGGTGTAGCAGCGACCGTCGGGGGAGAGCCCGCCGAACCGGGAGACGCTCAGGGTGCCGTCGAAGCTGAGGTTGAGGTTCACGCCGCCGGCGAGGGCGATCTCGCACTCCCCCGCGCGCAGGCTCTGGCATGCCATGTGGACGGCGACGAGGGAGGACGACTGGCCCGAGTCGACGGTGAGGCTGGGGCCGTTCACGCCGAGGAGGTAGGAGAGCCGGTTGGCGATCATGCTGCGCTGCAGACCGGCGAGGGTGTGGTGCGAGACCGCTTGCGAACTGCGCTGGCGGGTGAGGGTCGCGTAGTCGTCGTTCATCGCGCCGACGAAGACGCCGGCGCGCAGGGCGGCGATGCGCTCGGGGGTGATGCCGCCGTTCTCCAGCAGTTCCCAGCCGAGTTCGAGCGCGAGGCGCTGCTGGGGGTCCATGGCCGCCGCCTCGCGCGGCGAGATGCCGAAGAAGTCGGCGTCGAACTGATCGACGCGGTCGAGGAATCCGCCTCGTTCGGAGGTTAACTCCGCGTCTTCGGTGGAGCGTTGTTGCCACCGCCCCGCGGGGAGTGGGGTGATCGCGTCGACACCCTCGCGCAGGAGTTCCCATAATCGCACGGAGGATTCGGCCCGCGGGAGACGGCAGGAGAGTCCGATCACAGCAATGCGATCGATATCGCCATCGTCGTCGTGGCGCACCGAACGAGCACTCCTGGCCAATGTGAACCCCCGCTAATCTTCGAATGTTCGCCGAAGCCGGACCGAAGATTCTCCGGGCCGGCTCCCAATCCCCACTCGCAAATATACAACTGGCGATCGGTGTCGGTTTCGCAATGCACTACACCTATAGAGCAGTTGATAAGCGCAAGATCGACTCTGTCACATAGCGCCAGACCGAGGCAATGTGACGTGGATCACCTTGCATCATGCATCTAGCCTTCCGAGTAAGGTACTTGTACGCGCGAGTACGGCCGCGTGGATCTGGAAACCCGCGATCGATCCGCGAATCCCTAACCCGTGGCGCGACCTGGAAAGTTTGACAGCCGAGCACCGGAGACGTAGGACTAGCAGGGTTCGATGGCGCATGCCCAGCCAGACTCCGGGTGACAGCAGGAGTTGACAGCACCTGCCCTACAGGGCCTGTTTCCGGACAGTTTTCCGGACATTGCCTGAAGGAGCGCGCCGCGGCAGCCGCCCTCGTCGGATGCCTGCTTCCACTTTTCGCACGCTGGTAACAATCCGCGGTGACAATCCGCGCCAGGGAACAGCCGGGGAACAAGGAGCGACTACTGATGACGCACGCCCTGCCGGGCAGCGCCGACGTCTTAACCGGGCCCGAGACCGGCTTAGCGGCCGGGTTGGCCCGTTCCATGCGGGAGGCCGAATGGGCCGCGTCCAGCCTGCGGGACTTTCACGCATGGTTCGCCGCGTACCTCGAAACGGAGAGTTCACAGATACGTCGCATCCCCTTCAGCGAGCTGAGGGGCTGGCGTTTCGAGGAGCCACACGGGAACCTCGTCCACGAGAGCGGCAAGTTCTTTTCGATCGAGGGCCTACGGGTACGGAACGCCCCCGGGGCGGTGCCCGATTGGGACCAGCCGATCATCCATCAGCCCGAAGTCGGCGTACTCGGCATCCTGGTCAAGCAATTCGACGGCATACCGCATTGCCTGATGCAGGCGAAGATGGAGCCGGGCAACCACAACAAGGTACAGTTATCGCCCACGGTGCAGGCGACCCGGAGCAACTACACCCGCGTGCACGGCGGCCGTCCGGTGCCCTATCTCGATTTCTTCCGGAACGCCGCCCGGCACCAAGTACTGGCCGATGTGCTCCAGTCGGAGCAGGGTTCCTGGTTCTACCGGAAACGAAATCGAAACATCATCGTCGAAACAAGCGACGACGTGGAATTACTGGACGGCTTCTACTGGCTGTCCGTCGGGCAACTGCACGCCCTGCTGTCAGAGCACGACCTGGTGAACATGGACTCGCGCACGGTCATGGCCTGTTTCCCGTTCACCTCTCCTTCACCTTCCGGCCCGCGGGCCTTTGACGGCGCACCAGCTGTTCCCTGGCCGGTGGAGGGCCCTCACTTCGGCTCCGCACTGGCCAGATCACTGGACCCCGGATACGGCTCGCTGCATTCCCCCGGCACCATCCGCAACTGGTTCACCGGGGCGCGGGCCGGATTCACGGGCGAGGCCCACCTGGTGGATCTCGCCGACGTCCGCGACTGGCAGCGCTGCGACGACCGCATCTCGCACCACCGCGGCGTGTTCTTCGACGTGATGGCCGTGGACGTGCGGACCGGCAGCCGCGAGGTCTCCAGCTGGACGCAGCCGATGCTCGAGGCACGCGGCCAGGGCGTCGCGGCCTTCCTCGTCCAGCGGATCGACGGCGTCCTGCACGTCCTGGCCCGGATCGGCGCCGAACCCGGCTTCATGGACGCGATCGAACTGGCGCCCACCGTGCAGTGCACTCCGGAGAACTACGCCGTCCTTCCGGCCGAGGCCGCTCCCCCGTTCCTGGACGAGGTGCTGCACGCCCCCGCCGACGCCGTCCGCTTCGACAGCGTGCTGTCCGAGGAGGGCGGCCGGTTCTTCCACACCCGCAGCCGCTATCTGATCGTCGAACTCCCCCCGGAGCGCGTGCTGGTGGAGCCGGACGACTTCCGGTGGCTGACCGTGCACCAGCTGTCGCACCTCGTGCAGCACAGCAACTACCTGAACATCCAGGCCAGAACCCTGCTCGCATGTCTGCACAGCCTGCTGGGATTCGCCGGAGGAGAATGCACGTGAGTACTTCCCCCTCGCCCGGCCCCCTGCGGGTCGGCGTGCTCGGCGCGTCCTCGATCGCGGCGCGGCGCACCCTGCCCGCGCTGCGCGAGACACCGGACACCACCATCACCGCCATCGCCAGCCGGGAGCGGGCGAAGGCCGAGTCCTTCGCGTCCCTCTTCGACTGCGAGGCCGTGCACGGCTACGCGCGGCTGCTCGAACGGGACGACATCGACGCGGTCTACGTGTCCGTCCCCAACTCCCTGCACGCCGAGTGGGCCGGAGCCGCCCTCGAAGCGGGCAAACACGTCCTGGCCGAGAAGCCCCTGACCACCTGCGCGGCGGACACCGCCGCGCTGACCCGGCTCGCGGGAGAGCGCGGCCTGGTGCTGCGCGAGAACCTCGCCTTCCTCCACCACGGCTTCCACGGGAGCGTGGCCGACCTGGTCGCGAAGGGGCGGATCGGGCGACTGCGGCACGTCGACGCGTCGTTCTGCTTCCCGCCGCTGCCCCCGCAGGACGTCCGCTACCGGCCCGAGCTCGGCGGTGGCGCCCTGCTGGACGTGGGCATCTACCCGGTGCGCCTCGCCCAGTACTTCCTCGGCGACGACCTCACCGTCGCCGGGGCCGTGCTGCGCGAGGACCCGGCGTCGGGCGTCGACGTCTCGGGCAGCGCGGTGCTCGCGTCGGCCACCGGGCAGATCGCCACGCTCAGCTTCGGCTTCCTGCACACCTACGGCTCCCGCTACGTCCTGTGGGGCAGCGACGCGCGGCTCTCCGTGGACCGTGCCTTCACCCCGCCGCCGTCGGCGGCGCCCCTGCTGCGCATCGAGGGGCAGAACCACGCCGAGGAGATCGGCCTGCCCGCCGAGCACCAGTTCGCGCACTCGGTGGCCGCGTTCGCCGCCGCCGTGCGGCGGACCGTCGCCGCAGGAACCGACCGGGACCACGACAGCTGGGCCGCCACCACCGTACGTACCGCAGAACTGCTGGACGCCATAGCGAAGTCGGCGATCCGCGTCACCGCCACGGAGGGCATCTGATGGAGATCGTCGGCAACGGCTTCATCGCCCGCAACCTGGCCGGCGTGGGCGAACGCCATCCGCACGCCACCGTGCTGGCCGCCGGTGTCTCGAGCACCAGCGTCCTCGCGGAGGCCGAGTTCGCCCGCGAGGCCGCTCTGGTGGAAGAGGTCACCCACCGGTGCCGCGCCGACGGCCGCCTCGTGGTGTTCCTGTCCAGCGCGTCCCACGCCCTGTACGACACCGGGGACACCGCGATGGCCGAGGACGTCGAGCTGAGCCCGACCTCGCCGTACGGCAGGCAGAAGCTCCGGTTGGAGCACATCGTCGCCGAATCCGGCGCGCCCTGGCTGATCCTGCGGGTGAGTCACGCGATGGGCCGCTGGCAGCGGCCGCACCAGCTGCTCCCCGCGTTCGTGCAGCAGGTGCGCAGCGGCAGCGTGCGGCTGTACCAGGGAGCGCACCGCGACCTGATCGACGCGGCCGACGTGACCCGGGTCGTCGACGGACTGCTCGCGCAGGACGTGGACAACGAGGTGGTCAACGTCGCCTCCGGCAGGCCGCTGCCCATCGAGGCGGTGATCCACGGCATCGAGAAGCGGCTGGGGCTCTCGGCGCGGCACGAGATCGTCGACGGGCCCGTGTCCCTCACCCGGGTGTCGGTCGAGAAGCTCTGCAAGCTGCTGCCCGAGATGCGGTCGGTGACCGACGCCGACTACCTCGACCGCATGCTCGACCGCTACGTCCCCTACTACTGAGACACCGCGGCACCACAAGAACACCGCAGCAACCGGGCGGCCCCCCTCTCACTCGTCCCTTCAGTACGGAGGACTCATGCAGGTCACACTCCTTGTCACGGGGTCACGGGGTGATGTCCAGCCGTTCATCGCGCTGGGCACCACCCTGATGGCCCGGGGGCACTCGGTCGTTCTCGCCACCCACGGAGACTTCGAGAAGCTGGTGCGGGAGGCCGGTCTGGACTTCGCCGAACTGCCGGGCAGCCCGAAGGACTTCCTGCAGCATCCGGCGCTCACCGAGGCGCTGCAGCAGGGCGCCTCGCTCTTCACGGCGGCCCGCAAGGTGCCGCGCCAGACGCAGGAGCACATCCGGCTGCTCGCCTCCCGCATGGAGGAGGCGTGCAAGGGCGCCGACCTGGTGGTCAACAGCGTCCTGAGCCGGATCCTGTTCCAGGACGACGGCAAGGCCCCCTGGGCCTCGCTGACGTGGTGGCCGCTGAACCCGACGGGGCAGTGGCCGGCGATGATAGCCCCGCAGTCCAAGCTCGGACCGCTCTACAACCGGCTGACGCACCGGATGGCGGGGCTGCTGGACTGGGTCTCCATCCGGGGCTACCGCAAGGAAGCGGACATGCCCGCGCTGCCCTTCGGCGCGCCCTACCGCGAGCTGGGCCGCGACGTACCGCTGCTGTGCCCGGTCACCCGCGAGATGTTCACCGAGCCGTCCGACTGGCCCGCGCTGTCGCGGTTCACCGGGTACTGGTTCTGGGACCGCGAGTGGAGCCCGTCGGCGGAGCTGGTCGACTTCGTGGAGTCGGGGGACGCCCCGGTGTCGCTGTCGTTCGGCAGCATCTGGCCGGTGCACCAGCCGGAGAAGACGCTGGAGAAGGTGCTCGGCGTGGTCCGCTCGCACGGCCGGCGGCTGGTGCTGGTGGGCGGCGGCCCGGACGACGTGCCGGACGACGTGTTCCGTGTCGACGACGTGCACTACCCCTGGCTGTTCCCCCGCTCCGCGGCCGTCATCCACCACGGCGGCTGCAACACCACGGGCGAGGCGCTGCGTTCGGGTGTTCCCCAGGTGGTCGTGCCGACCTTCGCGGACAGCCCGTTCTGGGCGGCCCAGGTCCACCGGATGGGTGTGTCGCCGCAGCCCATTCCGTTCTCGAAGTTCAGCGCCGAGCGCCTCGACGAAGCACTCGGCACGGCGCTGAACGACCAGGCCATGGCACGACGGGCGGCCAGTGTCGGGGAGGCCGTACGCGCCGAGAAGGGCACCGAGGCGGCCGTCGACGTCCTGGAGGACTGGGTGGAGCGGTGGAACGCCCGCCGCAGGACGTCCGGCGTCGCATGACCGGGGCTCAGGCGCGCTCCACAGATCCGATGACCAGGGAGTCTGCACGACCATGACCGAGACGACGGAACGCTCCAACGGTTCCATCCGGCGTTTCCACCCCTCCGAGGCGGGCGTCCGCCTCGTGTGCTTCCCGCACGCGGGCGGCGCCGCCAGCTACTTCTACCAGGTCTCGCGGCAGCTGTCGGCGGTGGCCGACGTGCTGGCGGTCCAGTACCCGGGCCGCCAGGAGCGGCGCAAGGAGCCCTTCGTCCCCGGCGTCACCGAGCTGGCCGACGTACTGGTGGAGGAGCTGCGCGAGTGGGCCGACCGGCCGCTGGCCCTCTTCGGCCACAGCATGGGCGCACTGGTGGCCTACGAGGTCGCCCGCAGGCTGGAGGAGGAGGGCATCAAGCCCGTCGCCCTCTTCGCCTCCGGGCGCGGCGCGCCCTCGCTCTCGCGGGACGACGGCGTGCACCTGCGCAGCGACGAGGGGCTGCTCGACAAGGTGCGGGAGCTGGGCGGCACCACGGGCTCCCTGCTGGAGGACCCGGACGTGGTGGAGATGCTCATCCCCGCCATCCGCAACGACTACCGGGCGGTGGAGACCTACCGGCACACCCCGGGCCCGCCGCTGGCCTGCCCGCTGGTGGTGTTCACCGGCGACGCGGACCCGCAGGTCACCGTGGCGGGGGCGCAGGCCTGGGACGCCTTCTCCACCGGCGACTTCGAGCTGAACGTGTACTCCGGCGGGCACTTCTTCCTCGACGCGCACGCCGCCCGCGTCCTGGGAAGGATCCGCACCCGGCTGGAGGGCTGAGCCCCCGCCGTCCGGTGACCCGTCGCCGCGGACGGACGTCCTGACGAAGCTCCCGGCCCGCGGCGTCGCGGGCCGGGAGCCACCGGCGACGGCCGACATGCGGGGGGACGTAGCACTCGATACCGTCGAGGAGGTGTCCGAACACGTCCGCTCCCCTCCCACCTCGTCGGAGTCGCCATGGCAGCGCCGTCGGACCCGCCCCGCCCACGCCGCTCCGGGACCTCGCTCCGGCCGGTCCTGGTTCCCCTCGCGGTCCTGATGGTGGTGGCCATGGCCGTGGGGTCGTGGCTGCAGTTCTCCGAGCGGCAGGCCGGCGACACGGTGCACACCGTCGGATCCGCGGCCGCCGACCGGGTGGACGTGGAGGCCAACGTCCAGTACGTCAACGCCGCGGCCAGAGAGCTGGTGCTCCGGATCCGGGTCTCCCCGCGCGGGGCCCTCGGCGAGGAGGAGGGGAACGCCCCCGTGGCCGATCTCAGCCTCGAAACCTCCACGGCCACCCTCGGCGACCTGGCGTTCAAGGCACACGAACGGCTCACGACCAGGGACGTGAAGGTCGCGCTCACCGGTGGATCGATCAGCGACTACCCGTTCGACACCTACGACACCGACCTCGGGTTCAGGGCGCTGCTGGGTGGCGAGCAGGTGCCGGTACGGCTGCTGTTCTCCAACAACGACACGCTCTTCTCGATCTCCGCGACGTCCTCGTCCGCCCAACAGGTCGCGGTCATGGATCTGGGGTTGGACCGATCGGCCAGTCTCCTCCTCTTCGCCTGCTTCATGATGGTCGTGATGTGGGCGCTGGCCGCGTCCGTGCTCATCGGGTCCTGGTACCTGGTCACCCGTGACCAGGGCCTGGTCTGGCCCGCCCTCTCCTGGATGGCCGCCACCCTGTTCGCCCTCGCGGCGTTCCGCAACACTGCCCCCGGCAGCCCTCCGATCGGCTGCGTGCTGGACTGGTTCGCCTTCCTGTGGGCCGAGACGGTCATCGCCCTCTGCCTGATCGCCGTGGTCGTCACCGGCGTCCGCACCGCCCTCCGCCCGGACGAGCCGAGCACTGCCTAGCCCTTCGGCCGCGTCGCGCAGGAGCTGCCGGTGCTCGGCGCAGCGGCCTTCTCCGGCCCGTACCAGGTCAGCGCCACGGCGGCCGTCAGCAGGGCGGCGCAGGCCAGGGTCGCCAGCACACCGAGGGTCAGGGCCCGGGCGGCGCGCAGCGCCTCCTCGTGCCCGGCGGTGACCGGCCCGGCGGGCAGCGTCCCCGGGGCCGGTGCGGGCAGTGCGGTGGCGGCCGGACGGCCGTGGGCGGCGCGCAGCAGCAGGACCGCGCCGCCCGTCCCGCACAGCAGGGCGCACAGCAACAGCGCACCGACCACCGCGCCGTAGGGCCCGGCGAGCGCCCCCACGTCCGTGCGCCCCTTCAACAGGCCGAAACCGATCAGTCCGGCCAGCAGCGTGCCCAGTCCGTTGCGCCAGGCCAGCGCCGATTCGCGGACCCTCGACAGTTCTCCGTGCAGCAGTCGGCGCCCCCGGCGGGCGGCCGTCCGGTCGGCCGGGGTCCCGGCCGGTCCGGGCAGGGCCCGCCAGGTCATGGAGCCGTCCGCTCCAGCAGGATGTTCCAGTAGGCACCGCAGCCCTCCTCGTCGGCGGGCCGCCCCGCGTGCGCGGTCTCGCACACGCACAGGACGGGCACCTGCAGGACGTCCGCGGCCCGCCCACCGGCGGGCCGGTGGCGGTAGACGCGGCGGACGTACGAGAAGTCGAACGGGCAGGCACAGCGCGGACAGGCGCCGCTCAGCACGGCGCCGTCCGCGGTGCCCGTCACCCGCAGCCCGGTGGTGTAGGAGGCCGCGTAGGACGCGGCGGTGACTTCGAGGTAGGGGAGCACGGTCAAAGGCGGCCGCCTTCCGGGTCGAGGGACCGGGCGGAGGCCGGACCGGTCCGCGTGGCCCCCGTGCCCCGATGCTGCCACGCGGACGGCCGGAGCGTCCGGCCGTCCCGGGCGCACTCCGGTCGATTGCCGGGCATGTTCCGCGAGCGCGCGCAACTGACCTCCCATGAGCGGAACTTCGGGTGATGATGGTCGGGATCCGCTTGCCTGGGAGGGGTGTTGGGGACACAGGACGCAACTACGGGGCCGCCCGTCGACGAACTCGCCGCGCGTGCACGTGAGTTGATTGAACGCTCCGAGGGTGCCCAGGTCACGCCGGTCGCGGAGGAGCCCGCCTCGGGGCCGTCGGCCGCCGAACGGGACGCGCTCATCGAGGAGATCCGGCTGCTGCTGCCGGATCTGGCCGGCCGACCGCCGGACGGGGCGCTGCTCCCGGTGCTCCTCGCCCGACTGGGCGCGCTGATCGGAGCCCGCTGGACCGAGGGGCGCGGGGAGGCCGACCGTACGGAGGCCATCGCCCTGCTGCGCCAGGCCCGCGCCGGCGCCCTGCTCGACGCGCGGCGGCACACGGACGCGGCACGGGACCTGCTGGTCCTGCTGGCCGGCCGGTTCGGCGCGCGCGCACAGCTGAGCATGGAGGCGGTGCAGGACATCCTGGACGCGTCGGTGCCGGAGCACCTCGACGGCCCCGGCCTCATCGAGGCCCTTCCCGAGATCGAAGGGCTCGCCCACGAGCTGGCCGCGAGCAAGGGCGGCGCGCTGCCTGCGGACATGGCCGCCCTCCTGGCCTTCCAGACGGACCTCCACACGGCGCTCACCGCTCAGGACGGCCCGGGGCTGCAGCGTCTGATGGGCCGGATCGACACCCTGAACCCGGACCTGCTGGGACCGATCGCACCGCTGGTCACCATGTTGGGCCGGATGGTCCCCACGTCCCCGCAGGACCTCCCCGCGGACGGTCTGCGGCCCCCCACTCGCGACGAGCAGCAGGAACTGCGCCCCCTGATGGGGCTGATGGCCGAGATCTCCGATCCGGGCGCGCTCTCGACGGACCAGATCGCCGACCTGATCGGGGCGGCCGCCGGTCCCGCACCGAAGACGGGTCTGGAGGTCTCCGACACCGTGCTCGCGGTGGCGCGCACGCTCCTGGGCGGGCGCACCGGCGACGCCGACCAGTACCAGGAGGCCTTGCGCCTGCTGCGCAAGGCCGCCGACGAGCACCCGCAGGACGAGGACCTCGCCTGGTTCGTGCGGGGCGCGCTGCCCGGGCTGCTCGCCGGATCCGCACTGACCGGCGGGAGCAGGCTGGACTCGGCCGTGGCCGGGCAGCTGCTCGAACAATCGCTCACGCCCGGCGCCGACTCCCTCGTCGCCCAGCGGCCCGCGGGCCGACCGGGGGCCCTGGACATGCTGAACTCGAACCGGCAGCTGCTGCTGATGACGCGGCTGTCGGCGGCCTCCGACGCGGAAGACGTACCGGCCCTGGAGACGCTGATCGACCAGGTGCTCGATCTCCTGGACGAACTCGACTCCCCGGACGGGACCGGGTACGCCGACGGGCCCGGCAGGCCCCCGGGGGCGGCGGACAGGCAGCGGTTCATGCCGCTCTTCCTGCTGGGCTACGCCCACATGGCCCTCGCGCGGACCACGTCCGACGCCGGGGCCCTGCGCAACGCGGCCCACCACCTGGACCAGGCGTACGCGGCCGCGGAGTCCCAGCCCTTCATGCGCCGGCTCATGGACGCCCTGTGGGCGCCCCTGATGGCCCTCACCTCCTTCCTCGACCCGCAACCCGAGCGGGTCGCCGCGGCGGTGGAGCGCGCCCGGGCCTCCCTCCGGGACACCCCCGTCTTCGCCGACCAGCACATCCGCACCCGGATGGGCATCGCGATGGCGCTCACCCTCCAGTACCGGGCCACGCACGAGCCGGGCCTGCTGGACGAGGTGCTCGCCGAGCTGGAGCTGGCCCGCGGCGAGCTGTCCTCGCCCACCGCTCAGGTGGCGTCCGCCCTGTACTGGGACCTGGCCGAGGGCTACGCCACCCGGGCGGGCCGCGACGGCGGCCCCGATCTGGTGCGGGCCGTCTCGGACGCCCGCGACTCGCTGAGCGCGACGGCCGCCGACGTACTGCTGCAACAGGGTGTCCAGCACGGGCTGGAGGTCGCCCGCGGCGGCGCCGCACGCGGGCTCGTCGCCGCCTCCTGGGCCGTTCGCGGCGGCCGCCCGGACGAGGCGGTGCTGTGCCTGGAGGCCGGTCGCGCCCTCGTGCTCGCGGCGGCGGCCGTCTCGGCCACCGTGCCCGAACGCCTCGCCGCGCTCGGGGAGGAGGAACTGGCCCGGCAGTGGCGTGACGCCGGGCCCGGCACGGGCGCCGCGGCGCCGGACGGCGAACCGGCCCGGCTGCTGACGGCGCTGCTCGACGCGCCGTCCCACGGGCCCGAGCTGCCCAGTGCGCTGCGCCGCCGGGCCCTGGAGCTGCTGCGCGGCCGGGACGACGGGCGGGACGGGGCGTCCGAGACCGCCGCGCTGCGGGACGCGGTCGCCCGGTCGGGCTCCGACGCGCTGGTCTACCTGCTGCCCGGCCAGGGGGACGAGGAGGGCTGGGCCCTGGTGCTGGAGCCGGACCGGCCGCCGCGGGCGCTACCGCTGCCGGCCCTGTCCGGGCCGGGCCGCGCCCCGGTCGCCGCCTACCTGGAGGCCACCGCGGCCCGGTTCGTGGCCCGCCGCGGCGCGGAGCGCTGGGAGACGGCCCTGGACGCGGTGTGCGACTGGGCCGGGGCGGGGGTGATGGGGCCGCTGCTGGACGAACTCGGCCTGTGGGAGCGGGGTCTGCGGGAGGCGGGCCTCCTGACCGGTGCGGGGTCCGCGCCGGTCGCCGCACCGGTGCGCCTGGCCCTCGTCGCCTGCGGGAACCTGGGCGCGGTGCCCTGGCAGGCGGCCCGGATCGCCGTCCCGGACCGGTGGCGCGGGGCGGGTGCGCCGGCCACCGTGCGCGCCTGCGAACCGGCCGTGCTGACGTACGCCGCCTCGGGGCGGGAGTTCCAGCGTGCGGTGGGGACCCGCAGGCTCCCGCTCGCCCGGGGGCAGGCCCTGGTCTGCGTGCCCGCGGGTCTCGACATGGCCGAGGACGAGGTGCTGGCGGTGCACGACGCGTACTACCCGCGGGCGGTCCTGTTCGGGGAGTTCGACACCCGCGCCTTCGAGCCGCCGCTGCCCGAGGGCACTCCGGCCGAGGTGCTGGGGCTGCTGGGCGCGCGCGAGCCCGGGGGGAGCCCGGTGGCCGTCGTCCACCTCGTCTGCCACGGTACGGCCGGCGCGGACCCGGGCTCCTCGGTGCTCGAACTGGGCCGTCCCGCGGGCGCCGCTCCGGAGGCCGGTCGGCTGTCCGTGACGCAGCTGCTCGACACCCCGGCCGGTCCGAGCGTCGACGCACGGCCGCTGGTCGTCCTCAGCGCCTGCGAGACCGACCTGAGCACCCGCGACCACGACGAGGCGCTGACCGTCACCACCGCGTTCGTACACGACCTGGCGGCGGACGCCGTGGGCTCGCGCTGGAAGGTCAGCGACGACGCCTCGGCCGTGCTGATGACCGTGTTCCACCACCACGTGGCGGCCGGGCTGGCCCCGCCCGACGCCCTGCGGGCGGCGCAGCGCTGGATGCTGGCCCCGGCCCCGGTCCGGCCCCCCGTACCGGGCCTGACCGCACACCTGCGGCGGACGGCGGCCCGGCCGGAACTGTCCGGCCCGGCCTTCTGGGGCGCCTTCATCCACCAGGGGAACCCGGCCCCCCGCCCGGGCGGGCCGCAGGAGCAAGCGGAAGGAGAACCAGCCGCATGACACCCGACGCCTTCGTCGCCCTGCTCGACGAGCACTGGCCGCGGATCCTCTCGGCGCTCGAACCGGCCGACCGGGAGGAACTGGCCGCCCTCCTGCAGGGCCTGGCCGACGCCGTGGACCCGCAGGCCGTACAGGCCTCGCTGCGCCGCATGCGGCGGCTGCTGCGCGTCCTGCCCGACGAGCACGCCGTGACCGCGGCCCTGCGGGACGGGGTCCGCTTCGTCGGCGCTCCGGCCGCCGCGCGGGTGGACCGCGTACCGGTGCTGGCCCTGCTGGCGACGCTGCGCGGTGCGCCGGATCCGCACCCGGTGCGCACCCGGCTGCTGGCGGCCCCCGCCCTGGCCGCCGGCGAGATCGCGGCCGCGCCCGGCGATCCCGGGCTGATCCGGCTGCGCCACCCGGAACTCGGCGACCGCTACCCGCGGTTCCAGTTCGCGTCGGGCACCACCCGGCCGCTGCCCGTGGTGGGCCTGATCAACCGCCTGCTCATGGCCGACCGGGACCCCTGGGGCGCGGCCGACTGGTGGCTGGGCGAGAACCGCTGGCTGCGCGGGGTACCGGCCGAGCTGCTGGGCTCCGTACCCGACGAGGAACTGACCCGGGCCGCGCGCGAACTGGTGGAGGGCGACGAATGACCCGCCAGATCCCGCCCACCGGAGTGCCGATGGAACCGCTGACGCGCACCCTCCCGGCGGGCACCCGCCTGTGGCGGCTGCACCTGGAGCGCTACGAGGCCGCCGCGTTCAACCCGAAGCTCGCCCACGAGTTCTTCCGCGGCAGCCGGTTCGACGCCACGGAGAAGGACCCGTACCCCTACCTCTACGCCGCCCTGGATCCGGTGACCGCGCTGTCCGAAGTGCTGCTGCGCTCCCTCGAGTTCGACGACGCCTCGGGCGTCCGCCTCGTGCCCTGGGCGCAGGCGTCCCGTTACCGCCTGTCGGTGCTGCGCACGACCACGGAACTGTCCCTGGTCGACCTCACCACCGCCGAGGGCCTGGCCTCGGTCTGGCAGGACACCTGGCTGGTGGACTGCGAGGAGGAGGACTACGCCAAGACCCGCTACTGGGCCCGGCTGATCCGGCAGCACTGCGCACCGGCGGACGGCCTGCTGTGGCAGTCCAAGCGCTGCCGCCCCCGCGCCGCCCTCCAGCTGTTCGGCGACCGCCGCGCGGGCGGCCCGCTCGTCACCGAACCCGACACGGCCCTGCGCCTGGACTCGGCGGACGGCGTGCGCGAGGTGAACGCCCTGCTGGAGCCGCTGCGCGCCCGCATCTCGGTACCGGAGGGCTGAGGCGTGGTGAGGATCAGGCCCGGCGGCCCAGTTGGACCGTGCAGCTGACCCGGGGACCCAGGCGCAGCCGGTCCCCGTCGGTCAGCGGGTAGGGCCGACCGGCCATCAGGTCGTTCCCGTTCAGCCGGGTGCCGTTGACCGCGCCCGGCAGTTCCTCGGTGACGGTCGCGGACCCGTCCGGCGCGACGGCCACCTCCGCGTGGCGTCCCGAGACGGTGCGGTGGTGGGCGAGCGCGGCGGCGGTGTCCGGCGCCCAGTTCGGGTCACGGCCCAGCCCGGCCGCCGTACCGGGCACGACGGTCACGGTCAGCGGGACCTCCAGGAAGCGCAGTACGGCGGGCAGGGCGGCCGAGGGGGCGTGCGGCCGCGGTTCCACCACGACCGGACCCGCGACGGGAGGGGTCCGCACCGGGATGATCGGCGACACCTCTTCCCAGTCGTCCCCGTCGTCGTCCCACGCGTCCTCCCCGTCAGCGGAGCCGGGTCGGCTCATCCTTCTCCCGCCAGGGTCTCGATGTCGATCTCCACCTGTCCGTCCTCGCTCTCGCGGACCCCGCGCACCCGCACCGTCGCCCCCGCGCCCGCCCCGGGCCGGTCGAACAACGCGCAGGCCAGCGGGTTGAGCAGGTGCGTCTCCAGCACCATCCCCACGCCCCGGCCGCCGTTCCACAGGTCCCGGGTGCAGTACGTGGCCAGCTGGGCCCGGGCCTCGGGCGCGAGCTCCAGGCGCAGGCCGTGTTCGGCGGCCAACTGGCGCCGGATGTTGCCGATCTGGAGGTCGAGGATCCGACCGGCCGTCTCCTCGGTGATGAAGCCGAACACCACGACGTTGCCGCCGATGCGGTTCATCAGCTCGGGTCGGCCCACGACCGCCTCGAAGTGGTGCTTGACGTTCTTCTTCACCTGCCGCGCCAGTTCCCGGTAGGGGGTGCCGGGTTCGACGATCCACTTCCGCTCCTCGGTCACCGGATCCGTCCGCTGGACCCCGAGGTTCGAGGTGAAGATCAGGACGCACTCGCTGAAGTACGTCGTGACTCCTTGGCCGTCGGTGAGGCGCCCGTCCTCCAGCACCTGGAGGAACTTGTCCAGGACGCCCTTGTCCGCCTTGTCGATCTCGTCGAAGAGGATCACCCGGAACGGGTTCGCGCGCACCGCCGTGGTCAGTTCGCCGCCCGCCTCGAAGCCGACGTATCCGGGCGGCGCTCCGACGAGCCGGTCGGCGGAGTGCGCCGCGGAGAACTCGCTCATGTCGAAGCGCAGGTAGGCCTGGTCGCTGTCGAAGAGCACCGCGGCGACCGCTTTGGCCAGCTCGGTCTTGCCCGTGCCGGTCGGTCCGGCGAAGAACAGGGTGCCGCGGGGGCGGTGTCCGGGGGTGCTCGCCTGGGCTCCGGACAGGCCGAGCGCAGCCCGCTTGAGGATGGCGAGCGTCATCGAGACGGCCGCTTCCTGGCCCAGGACCCGGGCGGGGATCTGCCGCTCCCCCGCGCTGATCCGTTGCCGGATCTCCTCGCGCCGCCACGGGTTCTTCTCCACGCCGAGCCGGTAGACGCGCACCGCGTCGGGCATCGCCGTGAACGGCATGCGGCGGGCCAGCGCCAGGCGGGAGCTCTCCCGCATCGCCCGCAGGCTCAGACCGGCGGCGGCCCGTGCGAAGGCGTCGGCGGCCGAGGCATCCCGCTGCCCGCTCTCCCCGGGGCCCTCCCCCGTACCGAGGCCCTCTACCGCGGCCTCGGCGTGCTCCCGCTCCAACAGCACCGCCATGCGGCGCCGTTCGTCGGCGTCGGGCTCGGGGACGGCGATGGTGCGGATCCGTTCGCTGCCGGAGACCAGCCAGTTCGGCAGGTCCCGTTCGCCGTCGGCGAGCCAGATGATCGGGTTGAACAGCTCGGGCCCGGTGGGGGCGGCGGTGCGCAGCGCGGTGAGCGGGTTCGGGGGGACGAGCGGGGCCGAGTCGGCCAGTTTGAGGCAGGCGACGAAGAAGTCCCGCTCCGCCTCGGTGAGTCGGCCCGGGTCGGCCGTCAGCCGTGCGGCGTGGTCGATGATCAGGGCGACCCGCAGCGGAGCCGGGTCGGTCCCGCCGTTCGACGCCGCTTTGCGCCGGTCGGCCCAGCCCGTCACGAGCTCCTGCAGGAGCGGTACGGCTTCCTGGAGTTGCGGCGGCCGGTGCGGGCGGCCGATCCGGGCCAGGGTGTCCGGTCCGCTCTCCGTCAGGAGGTGCTCGACCAGTTCCTGCTCCGTCGCCTTGAGCACCCAGAAACCCGAGATCTGGTCGTAGGCGACGAGCGCCTGGTAGCCCTGCCCGCGCAGGGAGTTCCACAGCATCTCGAACAGGGTGACGTGGCGGTCGCCCCTGGGCCTGCGCACCAGGTACTGGTCCCGGATGTTGCCGTGCAGGACGTACTGCGCGTGCACGCTGAGCGTGCCGGTCAGCTCCTCGACGAACAGCGGACCGCTCTGCTGCGGCGCGGCCGTCTTGACCATGCGGTCGGGGGTGGCCATCAGCCCGTCCTCCTGCGGTCGTCGCTCACGGATCGTGCCTTGGGCCCCGCGGGGCGGTGGGTCGCGGTCCCGGGTGCGGTCGTGCGCTCGCGCTCGTGCTCGCGGTCCTCGGGGTCCGCCATCTCCAGGACGACCGCGCCGTCGCCGCCCCGCACCCCGGGGACGGCCGATCCGCTCTCCGTGAAGGACACCGGCAGGTCGAGGCCCCACCGGCGCCCCGCCTCCCGCAGTTCCTCCAGGTGACCGCGCGCCTCGTGGCAACGCCGGGCGTCCAGGGCCAGGTCCGCGGGGCCGCGCGGGCCGGGGTGCTCCTCGTACATGGTGACCAGTTCGGTCCTGCCCTCGCGCACGGTGACCCGCAGCCAGTGGCCGGGCCACCAGCCGGCCGGGGTCAGGTCGAAGCACGCCGGTGCCTCGGCGCCGCCGCTCGCTCCGGCGTCGGCGGCCGCCGGGTCGGCGAACCGGGCGACGGCCCGGCGGAGCAGTTCCCGGGTGTAGCGGTCCTCCAGGTCCGTGAGCCGTCGCGTCACCTGCCGGTCCACCGCGCGCTGCTCGTCCGGGGTCAACGGCCGTCCCTGTTCGAGGGCCTTGCGCAGCAGGGCGATCTCCTCGGCGGCCGGGGTCAGCTCCGGTTCGCCCGGCGGTGCCTCGGTGAGGAGGAAGTCGAGTTGGACGGCTGCCTTCTCCTGCGCGGCGATCCGGTCGCGCACCGCGCGGTTGGCGTCCGTCACGAAGCGGCGCGCCTCCCGCAGGTGGCTGCGGGCCTTGGCGGGCCGCTCCGCGGCGCATTCGACGGCGTGCCGTACGGCGGCCACGGCCAGCTCGGCGTCCTTGGCATCGGCGCCCGGCTCCAGCAGGGCCAGCAGTTCGGCCCCCGATTCCTCGGCCTGCGTCCGGCCCAGCCCTTCGGCCCCGGGCGGCTGGGGCAAGGCGGCGGGCCCGGCTGCCGTCGGGTCCGCCTCGTGGGCTCGTACGGCGGCCTCGCGGCGGGCCAGCATGCGGCGGCGCCAGTCCTCGTCGTCCGGCGCGTTCGCGGCGTGCGTCGCCTGTTCCATGGTCCAGGACGCGTGGGCCGCCTCCGCATCGCACAACGCCTTTTCCATCACGGCGAGTTCCGCGCGCAGCTCGCCGAGTCGGGCGCCGTTGCAGTGGAGCGGCGGCGGCAGGTCCGGGAGCGGTGGCCGGGGTGTGTCGGGCAGGGCGGCGCCGGCCGTCCGGCGTATGCGGGCCAGCAGCGCGGCGCGGCGCCCGTTGGCCCGTACCGTCGCGAACACGGCCGCCTCCCACTGGGCGGTGGCGGCGGCGGCGATCCGCTGACCCCGCTCCAGGCACCGCTGCTCGTCGGCGGCCCGCACGGCTGCCGCGGCCAGTACGTGGGTGGTGACCATCGCGGCGCGTCCCACGAACAGGGCGCCGCTGAGCGCGCCCAGGGCGACGAGGGCCGGTTCCACGAGTTCCTGGAGGGCGTGGCCCGCGGCGTCGAGGGCGTGCGAGGCGGCCGCTTGGGCCCCGTCGACGGCGTGCGAGGCGCCGTGCTGGAGGAACGTGTCGTGGGGCAGGGAGCCGGCCGCGTGGTGCAGGACGTCGCTCGTTCCCGGCACGTCCGTGGCCGTGGGGAAGCCCGCCGAGGCGGGCGTCGGGTAGGCGATCGTCGGCAGGATCGCGGAGATCGAGGGGTAGGCCATGCCGTAGCTCATCGGTTCCTCCGGGTGGATGCGACGGGCGGAACGGGCGCGGCGGCCGGGTCGGCCCGCAGGCGCGCCCGGGCGTCGCGGGCGTCGCGGACGTGCCGGCGCCACTGCCACCAGCGCCGCACCGTCCACACCGTCAGGGCGGCGACGGTTGCGGCGGGCCAGGCCCAGGGGACCCGGGCGACGGCCCACAGGCCCAGTGCCCCGAGCGCGATCAGGACCGCCGCGCCCACCGCCTGGCTGCGTCGGCCGCGGGACCGGACGGCGCGGGCGGGGCGCTCGCCGGTGCGGATCAGCAGGCCCGCCAGGGACCGCGCCGGGTGGTAGGTGTGCGGGCCGATGTAGACGGCGATCCACAGCTCCAGCGCGAAGACGGCCGCGGCGGCGGGCAGCGCGAGCATCCAGGCGAGGACCACTTCCCGCTGGTCGGCCCGGCCGAGCAGGTCGGCCAGCCCGATGACGAAGGTCCACGGCGCGGTGACCGTGGTCGCCCCCAGCAGGGCCCAGCCCAGGGTCGGCGGCCGGTCGAGCCGCCGCAGGAACTCGGTGCGGGCGCCCAGCTCCTGGGCGAGGAGCCGGTCCAGTTCGCGGCGGCGCAGCTGTTCCTGCCGGTCATCGGCCTCCTGCCGGGCGAGCCCGGACAGCAGGAGGGCCGCCAGCAGCCGCAGCGGGTTCTCGTGGTCGGCGCGCAGCGCGCGGTACCACGGGGGCGGGGCGCCCCCGCCCCGCCGGTCCCAGACCGTGGCGCGCAGCAGCCGCCCGCTCATGCGCTCCGGTTCGCGGGCCAGGCGCAGCAGCCGGGCGTCCAGGTCCCCGGCGCGGTACAGCAGCCTCCCCGCGGCCCTCCGGTCGCTCGGGCCCCCGCGGAGGAACAGGTCCGCGGTCGCCTCCCGCCAGTTCTCCCGGTAGTACTGCCAGCGCCGCTGTACGTCGTCGAGCCCTTCGCCGCCGGGGCGGGCGCTCAGCAGGGGCAGCAGCGGGTGACGGACCAGGGCCGCCACCAGCTCCCGGCTGTGGTCGTCGCCCTTTGCCGCGTCCTTCTCCAGTTGCGCGATGCCGCCGGTGTCCAGCGGGACCCCGTGCCAGGAGGCGAGCCGCAGCGGACCCATCCAGTTGAGCAGGCGCAGGACGGTCGGCGGGTCCGGGGATTGGGCGAGCAGACCGCGCAGTGCGTTCAGCTCCTCGGTGTCCTGCGGGGACCGGCCGGGCCCGGCGGCGAACTGGCCGAGCCAGGCCACCAGCCGGTCGCGCCCGCGCCGGGTGCGCAGCAGCGCCTCGGCGGCGGGCCACTGGACGTCGAAGTGGCGGGCCAGTTCCTCGGTACTGGCGATCTCGCGGCCCTGGAAGGCGAAGGGTTCGACGGCGGGGCGCGGCGGCAGGTCCTCGGGCGCGGCGCCGGTGGTGCGCGGGGCCACCGGCGGGGAGTCGCCGTCGAGCCAGCGGGCCACCTGGTCGGCGCCCCAGCGGTGTTCGGGGGCGCGGGTGAGCAGGCCGTGGCAGAGCATCAGCAGCCGCGGGTCGCTCACCAGCGGGACTTCGGGGTCGTGGGTGGCGATCTCCGCGAGCGTCTCCTCGACACCGCGGAAGTCGATGGGGTGACGTCCTCCGGCGAGTTCGGCCACGATCATCCCCATGGACCACCAGTCGGCGGCGGGCGTGACGCTCTGGCGGTGCGTGATCGCCTCGGGGGCCAGGTAGTGGGCCTTGCCCTGCCAGGCCCGGCGGCGCGGGGAGTCCTCGTCCGTGCCGGTGTGCACGGCCGCGCCGAAGTCGATGAGGACCAGGTCGAGGCGGTCCTCGTTCTGGGTGCGCACCACGATGTTGTCCGGGGTGACGTCGCGATGGACGACGTCGTGCTCGTGGGCGGCGCACAGCGCCTCGTGCAGCTGGGCGACCACCGTGCGGACCAGGGGCGCGGGCAGGGCGCCGGGATGGTGTTCGTGGTACTGCACCAGTGTCGTCTCGCCGTAGGAGGGGAGCAGCTCGTACGGGTGGCCGTCGGCGCTCCCGTGCTCCAGGACGCGTACGACGTGGCGGCCGAGGTCTCCGCTCAGCACCCGGCGCACCTCGGGGTCGGGCGCGAACGCCCGGTGGTACCACTTCAGGACCAGCGACACCGCGGGATCCCGGTGGCGGGCCTCCCGGTCCTTGACCCGGGCGACGACCGCCTGGGACGGGCGCTGGACATCGCTGAGGACCTCGGTGAGGTCGAGTCGTTCGCTCAGCGAGGCGGGTACGCGGTCGAGTCCGCGGCGTGTTTCCTCGGGTCCGGAGGCGAAATCCTCGTGGAATCCCTCGGGGTCCACTTCCGTGGGCGGCAGCGTCGTCATGACGTCCGACTCCCCTCCAGAGAGCGAGTGCATAAATGCACGATATTTTCTGGAGCATTTGCGACATCCGACCCGAAGGGCCTCGATGCGAAGGCTCCCGATTCACCCAGTCCGGATTTATCGATTCCGGATTCACGGGCCTCCGGATCGAAGGGATTCCCTCGACCCGCCCCTCTCGTCCGACCGGCGCCGGACAATGAGAACCGATCGTTCCGGGCCATTCCCGGTACGGGCCGCTCCCCCGTCCGGCAACCGCGATTATCGTGTCGGCCATGAGCCCGCAGACCCCCGCGTCCGCGCCCGACCAGCGGTCCCCCACCGCCCCGGCAGACGCCGAACCGCCCTCCCACACCGACCTGGCGGAGGAACTGCGCGCCCTGCGCCGACCCGGCCTCGCCGCGCTCAGACGCATCCGGCCGCAGGCGCTGGGGCGGACCGCCGCCGCGGCCGGGTTCGCGGACGGGGCCGCGGACGAGGCCGCGGGCATCGAGGCCCTGCTCCAGGCCGCCGTACGACGGCTCTCCGCCGCACCCGGCCCGGCGTCCGAGGACGCCGACGCCCGGCGCGCCGATCCCCTGGGGCGGGCCGCCGCCCACACCTTCGGGCTGCTCCCCGGCCGACGCGGCGCCCCGGCCCAGGACCGCCGCAAGGCCGCGGCCGCCGTGTACGGCGTCACGCCGGAGCGGTTCCGCCGGGGCCAGGAGCAGGAGGTCATAGCCGAACTCGCGGGCGCCGCACTCGCGTTGGCCCGGGAGGCCGCGGCCGGACCGCCGCGCACCGAGGGCCCCGGCGCGCTGCCCGATCCGCCCGCCCGCGCGGCCGGGCCGGTCCTGCCCGCGGCCGCGCCGCGGCGCATCACCGTGCACGTGTCCTCCGTGGAACTGCTGCGGGACATCGACATCCTGGTGTCCTCCGAGAACACGCACATGGAGATGTCCAAGACCTTCCGCCCCACCGTCTCGGGCGCGCTGCGCCGGGCCGCCGCGGTGCGCAACGCGGGCGGGGAGATCACCGACGACGTGCTCACCAGGGAACTCGGCGACTGGATGCGCGCCCACGGCCGCACCGGCCTGCCGGTGCGGCCCGGGATCGTCGTCCCCACCTCCTCGGGCGCCCTCGCGGAGCGCGGGGTCCGCCGCATCTACCACGCGGCCGTCGTCCGGCCCCTGGGCAACGACGTCCGCTACCAGGTGGATCCGCAGACGCTGGCCGACGCCGTCGCGGCCGTCTTCGCGCGGGCCAACGCCGAACGCGACGCCTACGACCCGCCCCTGGCCTCGATCTGCTTCCCCCTGCTCGGCGCCGGCCAGGGCGGCCTTCCCCCCGTAAAGGCCGCCCGGTGGCTGCGCTGGGCCGTTCAGGAGGAGCTGAGCCGACACCCCGGCTGGACGGTGCACTTCGTCGCCCGCAGGCCCGAGGTCGCCCGGCTCCTCACGGACGCCAGCTCCGCCCCCTGAGTCGCAGCCCATTTTCCTCCAACCACCTTTCGTAGAAGAGCAGTTCCCCCCGGGCCGGCACGCCCAGGAGATGGGCGGCCGGGGTGTCACCGGGCTCCCGCCCCGGCTCCACCACGACCTGGACGGCCCGGCCCGTCGACCGCCGCCCCAGGTGGGGCGCGTACCGCTCCCGGCCCAGCGCGGTGCGCGGGAGCAGCCGCTGGTTCGCCGAACCGCGCCAGACGAGCCCGGTCGGCTCGGCGATCCGGAACCTCCCCGCGACCACCGCGTCCGCGTGCCGCAGCGCCCGTAGCCTGGGCGGGTCCCACTCCTCCTGTTCGTAGCCCGTGTAGACGAGGAAGTCGGGACGCGCCCCCTCCCGCTCCCCCGGGACACCCGCCGCCTCGCCGCGCAGCCGGTCCGCCCCGGCCAGGAACTCCGCCAGGGCCGGGGCCTGTTCCAGCGGCTCCCCACCGCTGACGGTCAGGCCCTGCGCGCCGCGCTCCAGCGCGTCGCGCCACAGGTCGAGCAGCTCGCGCACCGACGATCCGGTGCCGCCCCCCGGTGCCCAGGTGTGCCGCGACATGCACCCCGCGCAGGCCAGCGGGCAGCCCTGCAACCAGACCCCGAGACGTCGGCCGGGGCCGAGCGTCTCCAGCGGGAAATGCGTCCCGCTGATTTCGATGCGCACCGCACCCTCCCCCGGTGGACGGGAATCGAGTATCAACGGAATTACCCGCCCACCGCAAACCCTCGCCGCGAATAATCCGGTCGTTTTCCGGGTGACAACCAGTCGACTTCGGGTGGCGCACACCGGCGGCCCGGAACCCATCGAATTACGGCACTCTTTCTGCTTTCCTTCGGATACCCTCCTGCATCCGGAGCGAGGGCAGCGGAGAAGGGGGAATCCGTCACCATGATCGCCACGGACCAGATCCGAGGACCCGCGCGCCGGGCCCGGCTCGGGCGGGCAACCGCCTACCGGGCCCGGCGCCACGGCCGGCTCGACGCACCCGGCCTGCGCCCCCTCCTGCCGACGCTGCCTCCACCGGAACCCGGCGCGCTGCTGGAACTCCCGGACATCGTGACCCCGTTCGTGATGGAGGCCCAGGCGGGGGCCCTGCGCGCGGTCGGCCAGTTACGGTCGCGCCTGCTGCGCGACAAGCGGCGGTTGATCATCGCGATCCACGCGGAGTCGGTGCGCGTGGTGACCCAGTACGACGTGCGGGCCGAGCCGTCACCGGCCGCGCTCGCCCGCTACGGCGAGACGGTCGGGGGGTGGCGGGCCGACGCCGAGCTGTGCCGGGCCCGGGCCGCCGCCCTCACCCACGAGGCCAACCAGCGGCTGGCCTGCTACTGGGACGCGGTGTGGCTGACCGTCCAGACCGCGCGGGCCGAGGAGCGCCGACTGGCCGCGCAGGCACGGCGCGCACGAGAGCGGACCCGGACGCCGGGGGCGCCCCCGCCCGGGCCGACCGCGGGCCCGGCACCGGCAGGGGCACCAGCAGCAGCGGGGGAAGCGGGCGAAGCGGCCCGGCCGCACTTCACCCCCCGGCCCGCGCACTGGCTGCCGGGCCGCGTCACGCTCGACGCCACCTGGCAGGACGTGGACGCGTGGCTGCTCACCGGGGGCACCCCGGCACCGGCCCCGGCGGCGCACGCACGCACCCACGCCGTCGCCCGTGCGCTGGAGATCCTCGACACGCAGCCCAGGAGGGACGGGGCGCCCGCCCCGACCGGACACCGGCCGCGCCCGGCCGCCGACCAGCAGGAGGGAACCCGATGACGGCCCACCACGCGCGGCCGCGGTCGCGCCCGCTGCGCGCCGCCCTGCCGCTGGCCGCCCTCACGCTGGGCGCCCTGCTCGGCGCGGTCGGCTGCTCCGGCGAGAAGCCCGCCAAGGTCAGCACGCCGTGCGCGGTCGTCCTGGACGGCTCGGGCTCCGGCTCGCCGAAGGACGGCTTCGACGCGAAGGCCAAACTCGACGCGACGATCGTGCCGTTCATGAAGAAGCAGGGCTGCGCCACGATGGCCTTCGCGCCGATCACCCGCTCGTCGAAGGCCTCCCGCTGCCGGGTCAACGACGTCGACCTCGACCCCGCGGCCGAGAGCACCGACGACGTGGCGGCCGTCAGGCAGGAGGCCATGGCCCGGGCCGTGGTCGGCGCCCGCACGATGCTCAAGTGCGCGCAGGAGACCGAGAGCGGATCCGACGTCCTCGGCGGCATCGCGCGCGCCGCCGAGGCGATCCCTCCGGGCGGCGCTCGCGCGGCCCTGCTCGTGGTCAGCGACTTCGAACAGGCGGACCCGGAGTTCTACCTGGACTCCAAGACCATCACCACCCCCGAGGCCCGTACGGGCGCCGTCGAGAAGCTGGTCGGCCCCCGCGGGGTGCCGGAGCTCTCCCGCATGGACATCTACCCCGTCGGCTACGGCATGAGCCACGAGGCCAAGCCCAGCGAGTACGAACCGTTCGACGCCTTCTGGACGGAGATCCTGGAGAGGAGGGCCAAGGCCCGTGTCCACGACGACTACCGGCGCTGATCCCGGCCCCACACCCCGACGGGCCCGATTCGCCCGCCCCTTCCGGCGGCGGCCCGACGCGGCGGCGGGCGCCGCCCGGGGCGCCGCGGCGCCCACCCGGTCGCAGCGACGGCCCTACGTCGTCGAGGACCCGGACCAGCGCCGGTTGCTGAGCGAGGCCCGGCGCCGCGGCGCCAAGGTGGCCAAGGCGGGCGTGCTGGACCCGTGGGTCCTGGCCAGCGGGGACCGGGTGCCCTACTTCGCCCAGTTGGCCGCCGTGCGCGACCTCGTGCGCAGTCGGCTGCGCGCGGCCGCGGCGGAGGAGGCGGCCCGGGCGCGCTCCGAGGAGGCGAACGCCGTCTCGGCCGCCGCCGGTTACGAGCAGGAGGTGCGCAGGATCGAGGGGCAGCTGGCCGAGAGCGAGCGCTGGCTGAACAGGAACCGGTCCCAACTGGACCGGCTCGCCGCCCGGTCCGTGCGCTGGGAGCACTTCCGGGACGGTGTCCGGGAACAGTTGGAGGAACGCTGGCTGCGCGCCCGCTTCGGCGACCTCGATGCCGACCTCGACCTCGATCCGGACCGGGCCGAGGGTGCGGACGGCCGCGCGCGCGGGGACGCGGACGCGCCGGGCGCCGGGGCGCGCGGCGCCGGGTCCCGCAAGCCGGGGACGGTCCCCGGGGACGGGGCGGTCGGGGCGGACGACGGCCGGGAAGGACCGGACGCGCCGTCCCCCGGTCCCGAGGACGAGGACTGGCAGTCCGTGGATCCGAGTCCGACGGCCGGCCGGGCGGCCGCCGCCGACTCCGGCCGCGACCCGGCCGATCCGCGGCCGACGTACCGACTGGTGGACCAGGAACTGCGGGGCGAGAAGGCCCTCTTGTGGGAGGGGCTGTCCGGGCGGCCCGGTCTGCGGCGCTGGATGGTGTGGGCGCTGCTGCTGGTCATCGCGGCCGTGGAGGTGCCGATCTACTGGATCGCCTTCCAGCCCTTCCACGGGGCGGGCAGCACGGAGTCGGACGCCCTGTCGGGCACCCTGGCCGTCTCGGCGGCCATCGTCATGGTGGTCATCCCCCACCTCGCCGGGCGCGCCCTGCGCAGCCGTTCCGGCACCGCCTCGGCGCGGGGCGTCGGGGTGCCCGCGGTCGCCCTGCTCGCGGTGTGGGGATTCTCCACCTGGGCCCTCGGCCACCTGCGGTCCAAGCTGGTCTTCCGGCACCGCGTTCCGCAGCCGCTCTCCCCGGACCTCGAAGGCGTCGCCGGAATCGGGGACCTGCGGCCGACTCCGACGCTCGTGGACAGCCTGCACCTCGAACCGACCACCGTGACTTGGATGTTCGTCGCCCTGCTGCTGCTCTCGGGAGGCATCGGCCTGCTGCTCGGGCTGTTGCGGGAACACCCGTACCTCGACTCCTACCGCTCCCACGTGGAGCTGCGCGACCGCCTGCTGCACGCGAGGGAGGCCGCCACCGCGGCCGCGGGGCGGGCGCGGGCGCTGGAGTCGACGGCCGACGCACGCGCCGAGCTGCGCGGCCACGCCCTCAACGCCCGGCTGCGGTCCACGACCGAGCTCTACGAGGCCGCGGCGCACGCGTTCCTCCAGGAGGTGATGGAGAAGGCGGCCGATCCCGCGGTCACCGAGTCCGCCATGCGCCTCTCGTCGCGCACCTGGCCCCTGCTGCCCGCCCCGCCCGCCGGGCCCTGAGCCGACGGGCCCGGAGCACGCCGCGAGCCGTATCGGTTCCCTCCGATACGGCTCGCGGCGTCGCGGCGGAGCGCCACCCGCCCCGCGGCTCGCAGGGCCGCGCAGCGTAGTCTCCGGGCACCAGGATCCGGAGCGTTCCCGGTCCCGCACCGCTCCCTCACCCGCGACCGGAGGAAGACCTGATGAGTCGGGCCCTGCGACAGGCCGACGCCCTCTTCGACCTGGGGCGCCACGAGCAGGCCGCCGCACTCGCCGCCCGGCACCTCGCCGGCTCCCCCGACGACCCCACCGCGCTCACGCTGCTCGCCCGCTGCCGGCACCGGCTCGGCGACGACCAGGAGGCGCTCGCCGCCGTCGAGCACGCCCTGCGCGTCGCACCCGACTCGGTGAGCGCCTGGCTGCTGCGCACCCACGTCCTGCTCGCCCTCCAGCACCACGCGCGGGCCGAGGAATCCGCCCGGCGGGCCGTCGAACTCGCCCCGCAGCTCTGGGCGAGCCACTACACCCTCGGCAGCGTCCTGGACCGCGGCGCCCGCAGGAAGCACCGGCGGGCCGCACACGCGTCGGCCCGTACGGCCGTCGCGCTCGCCCCCGAGGAGAGCGACGCGCACGTCCTCCTCGGCCTGACCGCCCACCACACCCGCGACTTCCGCGTCGCCCGGCAGGCCTACGAGACGGCGCTGCGCCTCGATCCGGACAACAGCACGGCCCACAACAACCTCGCGCTGCTCCTGCTGCACCGCCGCTGGCTCCGTCCCGGCTCGTGGACCCGGGCCGCCCGGGGGTTCGTCCGGTCCGCCGCCCTCGACCGGGACGACCGCCACGGCCGCTTCAACCTGGAGCGGATGGCCTGGGGAACGCTCATGGGCTCCCGCTGGGTGGCCTTCGCCGGATCGATCGCGGTGGCACTGGGCTCGGCCCACCTGCGTGCGGGCGCCACCGGCGCCGACGCCCTCGCCACCTTCCTGACGTGCGCGGCCTTGCTCGTCGGCGGCTGGGGAGGCTGGCTGTGGTGGCAGGCCCGCCGGGTCCCGCCCGACCTGCGCCGCACCCTGCTGCTGGTGGCGCGCGGTTGTCGGCCGGTCGTCGGGATGACGGTCCCCCTCGTGCTGCTCGTCGTCCACGCGGCCGTGGCGCTGGCGCTGTGGCGCAGCGCGCTCTTCAGCGCGTTCGCGATTCCGCTGTCCTTCTTCGTGGTCGTCACGTCCGTGGCGGGCAGCACCGCCCTCCGCCAGCGCGCGCCCAAGGGGTAGGCGGGGGCACCGCCCGCGCCGACTCGCTCCGGGATCGGCCCGCTCGGTAGCGTGGCCCTTCGCCGCACGGGGTTCCCGTGCGTCCGGCCGGTCCGCGCGGGGACCGCCGACGGAGAGCGAGGAGGCTGCGATGAGTGAACCGACGAAGCCCGAGGTCGACGTTCCGCAGGGGGCCGCCCCCACGGAACTGACCGTCCGGGACCTGGTCGTCGGCGACGGCGCCGAGGTGAAGCCGGGGATGGTGGTCAGGGTCCACTACGTCGGGGTGACCTTCGAGTCCGGCAAGGAGTTCGACGCCTCCTGGGACCGGGGCGAGCCGTACAAGTTCGCCCTGGGCGGCGGCAAGGTCATCAAGGGCTGGGACCGGGGGGTGAAGGGCATGCGGGTCGGCGGTCGGCGCGAGATCATCGTTCCCCCGCGCCTCGGCTACGGCAAGCAGTCGCCCTCGCCGTTGATCCCGCCGGGCTCGACCCTGGTCTTCGTGGTGGACCTGATCGACTCGTATTCCGCCGCGGGCGGGTGGAGCGCCTCCCGCTGACCCGGGCCGCTCCCGCAGTGGAGCGGACTCAGGCTTCGTCGGGCACGGTGTCGCCGGCGGTCGCGGCGGCCTTCCGGCGGCGGTAGACCAGCGCCGCGCACACCGCGAGGAGGAGGACGGCCACGGCGGACACCCCGAGGGCCGTCCGCTCGGCGAAGAGCCTTCCCAGTGCCGCGAGTACGCCGATCCCCGCGGTCGCGTAGATCAGCGACCAGGCCGCTCCGCCCACGAAGAGGGCGGGGAGATAGCGGGACAGCGGCATGCGCATGGTGCCCGCGATGAAGTTGGCGGCGGTCTGGAATCCGACGGTCAGGAAGGAGACGGCCACCACCGGCGCGCCCCACCGCTGGATCGCCCGCTCGGCGCGCTGGAACTTCGCCGAGGAGGTCCGCCCGGCGAACCTGCTCCGGCGGGCACCGGCCGCGGCGAGCCGCCCGACGGCGAAGGTCCCGCCGGCGCGGAGCAGCACGATGACGTAGAGGGCTCCGGCGGTGAGCGCGATCTTATCCACGACGCCTCTTCGCGGGCTCCGCACCGGCCCGGTCACCGTCTCGCACCTGCACCTGCACCTTGTCCCTGCCCGTTCCGTCCCATCGGGCTGCCACCGGCGCACCGGAACCCGAACCTACATGCCCGCGCATCAGGCAAGGCAACCCTAACCGAAGGGGTGCGGCGCGTACCCCGTCAGGGGCGTTCCAGCATCCGACGGCGCAGGCTGTCGTAGATGGGCTCGCTCTCCCAGCGGTCCGCGCTCACGTGCGCGGCGAAGCACGCGGTGAGGAGCGGGAGGGCGAGCGAGCCGGCGTTCGTCATCTCCGCGACCAGGACGACGCCCGTGAGCGGGGCCCGTACGACCCCCGTGAACAGGGCGGCCATCCCCACCACCGCGAACGCCACCGGGCTCACCGCGTCGGCGGGCAGCAGCGGGGAGACGAGGGCCTCGGCCAGCGTCCCCCACAGTGCGCCCAGGGCCAGCAGCGGGGCGAAGAGCCCGCCGGGCGTCGCCGCCGCGTAGCTCAGGGGGCCCGCCACGAACCGGACGGCCAGGTAGGCCAGCAGCGCCGCCACCGTCATGCCGCCGCCCGCCAGCAGGCGCTCGCTCAGCGGATCGCCACCGCCCGCCAGCAGGGGGTCGACGGCCATCAGCGCTCCGACGACGGCCCCGATGGCAGCGGCCCGTGCCGTGAGCGGCACCCGGGTCAGGCGGTCGCACGCGGCCAGCGTCCCGACGACCAGCGCGCTGTAGGCGGCTCCCAGCGCCCCCGCCGTCACGCCGAAGACCAGGAACACCCCGAGCATCCACACCGGCGGGGCCACGAGGTCCGGCACCGGGAACGCGGCGCCGTCGCCCACGATGAACCGCGAGCAGGCCACCGCGCTGACGGTGCCGACGAGCGTCAGCAGCACCAGGCGCGGCCTGATCGAGCGGGTCACCTCCTCGCAGACGAACAGCAACCCGCCCAGCGGGGCCGTGAACGCCGCCGCCAGACCGGCTCCGCCGAGCGCGGTGTACAGCAGGCGGGCGTCCTCGGGGTCCAGTCGGGCCCGGCGGCCGGCCACGGACCCGATCGCCGCGCCCATGTGGACGACCGGCCCCTCGCGCCCCAGGACCAGGCCCGAGCCGATCGCGACCAGACCGCCGAAGAACTTGGCCGGCAGCAGCCACAGCGGGTGGGCCTCGGACTCGCGGCGCCACACCGCCTCCACGTGCTGGATCCCGCTGCCCGCCGCGTGCGGAACGCGCTGGGCGATCGCGCACGCCAGCGCCGCCCCCAGCGCGGTGAGCGCCACCGGTACGAGGACGCCCGCGGGGCCCGGACCGGCGGCTTCCAGGATCGAGGCGCGCAGGTCCTCTGCGTGCGCGAGGCACCAGCGGAAGCCGCCGCCGACCAGGCCGACCAGGGAACCGGCCGCCGCCGCCACCGCGAAGGCCCGGCCGGTGTGACGGCGGGTGGGACGGGCAAGGGACATGGAGCCTCCACCGAGCCGCACGAGGACGTCCGCCGAGCCTGCGTGCCGCGCCCGGCCGTGGCGGGGCGCCTCGCCGTGGCGGGGCCCGCGCCGACCCGACCGGGCGAGCGGACGGGCCTCCTCGACCGGTCGCTCAGCCCTCGCTCAGCCCTCGCTCAGTGGGCGCTCAGCCGAGCGGCCGGTCGGATCGGACACCGGCGTCGACGAGCGCGGCGAGACCGTCGAGGACGCGTGCGAGGCCGAATGCGTAGGCGTGCTCGGGGCTGTAGGCGCCGCCCTGCGCGGCGCCCGCGGCGGAGCCGACGCGCGAGGCGAGCGGGTAGGCGCGCTCGTCGAGGACGCGCGCGAGCAGGGGGGCGTGGGCGGCCCACCACTGCTCGTCGTCCATCGCGCTGTCCCGCCGCGCCGCGCGGGCGTCCGCGGCCGTGCGGGCCCAGCCCTGCACGAAGCCGAGCAGGTAGGTCAGCGCCGCGTCCATGGTGACGTCGGCCAGCCCCAGGCCGTCCAGTGCCGACAGCTCGTGCTCGTACTTGGCCATCTGGCCGGGGCCCAGCGGGGGGCGGGCCGTGGAGGCGGTGGCCGCCCACGGGTGGGACTCGAACAGCTGCCGGTTCGCCCCGGCGACGGCCGACAGCCGTTCCCGCCACGGTCGGCCCGAGGTGTCCGTGCGGGGCATGCGGGCGTATGCCGCGTCGAGCATGAGGTCGAGCAGCTCCTCCTTGCCCGGCACGTAGGTGTACAGCGTCATCGCGGCCACGCCGAGCGCCTTCGCCACGCTGCGCATGGTCACCGCCGCGAGTCCCTCGGCGTCGGCGAGGGCGGTCGCCGCGGACACGACGGCGTCGACGGTCAGCCTCTGGCGGGGGCCGCGCCGGGAGACCGTCGCCTCGTCGCGCCAGAGCAGTTGCAGCGTGCGGGCCGGGTCGCCGGCGCCGGTGCGTTCAGTGGTCACGCGCAAAAGTACCTCGCGCTCGGACTTCGTACGTCGTACAGTGTACGGAGTACGAAGAAAAGGGGTGCCGGTCCGGCCGCACCCCTCCCCCTGCCGCGCCACTTCCGCCCCAAGGAGCATCGATGAAGATCACCTCTTCGGCCGTCTCGCTGAACGTCGACGACGTCGCGGCGTCCAGCGCCTTCCTGGCCGCGCACTTCGGATTCCACGAGGAGATGGCGGCCGACGGCTTCGCGTCCCTGACCCGCGAGGACGTCGGCATGAACGTCATCTTCCTGCGCCGCGGCCTGCCGTCACTGCCCGCGGACCAGCGCGACGACCGCGCCCGGGGCATGATCCTGGCCTTCGTCGTCGACGACCTCGAAGGCGAGTTGGCCCGCCTGCGCGCCGAGGGCGTCACCATCACCATGCCGCTGACCGAGGAGGAGTGGGGGGAGCGCGCCTTCCAGGTCCGGGACCCCAACGGCGTCATCGTCCAGCTCGTCGACTGGAACGCGGGCGCCCCGAACGGTTCGGCGGGCTGAGCGCACTACGCGGGGGCGGCGACCGCGGCGGCGCGGACCTCGGCCAGGGACCGGCGCTGGACGCCACCGGCGTCGAAGTTGTCGGGTGACAGCCACGACTCCAGGACCCGCTTGTTGGCGGGCCACTCGCCGTCGATGACGGAGAACCAGGCGGTGTCGCGGTTGCGCCCCTTGTAGACGACGGCCTGGCGGAAGACGCCCTCGAAGGTGAACCCCAGGCGCTGCGCCGTCGTGCGCGACGGCGCGTTGAGGCTGTCGCACTTCCACTCGTAGCGTCGGTAGCCGAGCTCGTCGAAGACGTACCGCATGGCCAGGAACTGGGCCTCGGTCGAGAGCGGGCTGCGCTTCATCAGCGGCGAGAACATCACGCTGCCGACTTCGACGACGCCCATCTCCGGGTCCTGTCGCATCAGCGCGAGCGTGCCGACCGCCGTGCCCCGGTCGAGGTCGATCACCGCGTAGTGCCTGGGGTCGCTCGAGGCCGCCGCCTCCTCGGTGTGGCGCCGGAAGCCCTGCGCGTCCTGGAACGACCCGGTGAACATGTACGTCCAGTCCCGGTCGTCCGGAGCGCTGGAGTAGGCCGCGAAGAGGTCGGCCGCGTGCCGGTCCGCGTCGAGCGGCTCCAGCCGGCAGTACGCGCCGTCGAGGGTCACCGCGGCGGGCAGCGGGCGCCGGGATCCGTCGGACACCGGCTCGCCGATGGGCTGGTCGAACTCATTGTTGCGGAAGGTCACGTCTTCTCCTGGCCTGGGCGTTTCCCGCCAGCGTACGGAACCCGCGCACCCGCGGGCCGCCTCCGCGACCGGCCCGGAGGGCTCAGTCCAGTTCCAGCGCGCCCACCGTCTGGCCCCCGCTCTTCTCGCCGGTCGGCCGGAAGCCGAGCCCGAGGTAGAAGCCCCCGGGACCGTCCGCCCCGGCGTGCCAGGTGGTCGTCAGTCGCGTACCGCCGCGGCGCCGGATCTCGGCCGCCACGGACTCCACCGCGAAGCGCCCGTAGCCGCGGCCCTGCTTCCCGTCCGCGATGTTCAGGCGCCAGAGCCCGGAGCGGAAGTCGACCCCCTCGCCGGTCCAGTCGATGTCGAAGAAGGCCATGAGGAAGCCGACGATCTCGTCGCCGTCGTGGACGAGCCGGGGCCAGGCGACGCCGGGGTGCACGTACGCCTCGGCGATCGACTTCACCACGGGGGACACCAGGTGCTCCTGGTCGGGACGGACCTTCAGCTCGACGGCGGCGTCGAAGTTGTCGGGGGTGAGTTCTCGCAGGTGCAGTGGGCTCATGGCCGCACCCTAGCCAACCGTCCCGGGGTGCTCGGCGGGTGCGGGGGGTCGACCGCTGGGATAGTGGGAGCCAGTGGCCCTGACGTTCTTCGACACCGGACGCGTGGCGCGCGATCTCTATGCCGCCGCGAGCCAGAAGGCTGGGCCCGAGGGGGTGGGGGCCGGGATCTCGCAGGTGCTCCGCCCGATCATCGCGCACGACGCGCTCAGCGTGGTGGCCACCGATCCCGCGACGGGACTGGGCCTCGGCTGCTTCAGTTTCTGGCACCAGTACGAGCCCGCGCTGGTCACCGCACTGGTCATGCACCGCTACCTGGACGGCGATCCGTACCGACCGGCCGCGCTGGCCGGGCTGCGGACCCCGGCCGCCGTCGTGGGTCCGGCCGGTGACGCTCCGCACGACCCGTGGATCGGCCGGGTCCTCGCCGAGCACGGGGCCGGCTCCGAGCTCCGGCTGCTCATCGAGGACGTCCACGGCGTGTGGGGCTCCCTCGCGCTGCTGCGCTGCGCGGGCGCCTGCCCCTTCGACCAGGACGACGTCCAGCGGGCGGTGCGGCTGCGGCCCGCGCTGGTGGCGGCCCTGCGGCGGTACGCCACCGCGGGCCCGCTCTGCCCCACCGCCGCCCCGCTCGCCGCCGGAGTGGTCACGGTCGGCAGCGACCACCGGATCAAGGCGATCAGCCCGCAGGCGAAGGAGTGGCTGGGCCGGCTCCGGAGCGGGGACACCATCCCGGACTGGGTCACCGAACCGTTCCTCGTCGCCCTCTCCCTCGCCGCACGGGCCCGCGCCCGGGACCCCGACGCGTGGACACCGCTGGTCTGCACGCCACCGGCCGTCTGCGGCCGATGGCTGACGTTCCTCGGCGAACCGCTCGACGAGGAGGGAGCCGGTGACGTCGCCCTCGTCGTGCAGGGGACCGTCGCCGACCTCGTCCTCCCGTCGTTCTGCGCCTGGTACGGCATCACGCCCCGCGAACGCGACACCCTGGGCGCGCTGCGCACCGGGGAAGCCGTCAAACAGATCGCGCGGCACCTGGGGCTCTCCCCGTACACCGTCAACGACCACCTCAAGGCCCTCTTCCGCAAGACGGGCGCGGGTGGCCGCGACGAACTCATCGCCGCGTTGACCCGCTGATCCCCGGCCCGTCCATCCCTGATGTCAGGGGGTCGCGGCGGCGGCGCCCCGGCCCACCATGGAAGCCGTGGAAGGAGGATCCCCGCTCCGGGGCTCCTCCCCCTCCCCTCCTTCCCAGGAGTCATCATGACGAAAATCAACTTCAACGAGCCCTCGCGGGGCGAAACCGCGAGCGGTGACACCACCTTCTCCGTGAGCAACCGCGGATCCGGTCAGGCACTGGCGGGCGAGAGCTTCCAGGGCGAGGGCATCCGCGGGGTGAGCCACTCCGAACACGGGGCGGTCGTCGGCATCAACGACAAGACCAACGGCCGTGGAGACGCCGCGTGGTTCGAGAGCAGCGCGGGCGAGGGCTGCCACGGAGTGAGCCACTCGCTGGGCTCGGCCGGGGTCGTCGGCATCAACGACAACCCCGACCCGGGCAGCGGCGCGGGCGTGTACGGCGAGAGCAAGACCTTCGAAGGCGTACGCGGCGTGTCGCACAGCTACGACCACGGTGCCGTGGTCGGCGTGAACCTCTCGCGCGGGATGGCCGGTTACTTCGACGGCAACGTCCACGTGACCGGCCGCATCACCCATCCCGGAGCCGACTACGCCGAAGCCCTCACCGTCGCCGCCCCGGCGGCGGTCGGTCCGGGCATGGTCATGGTCCTCGACGACGGAGGTCGGATCACGCCCTGCTCCCGGGCGTACGACGACCGCGTCGCCGGGATCGTCTCCGGAGCCGGCGGAGTCCAGCCGGCGATGGTGCTCGACGACCACGAGGGCGCGGCGCCCATCGCCCTGATGGGCAAGCTGTGGGTACGGGCCGACGCGTCGCAGGCACCCATCCGCTGCGGGGACCTGCTCACCACCTCGGCGACCACCGGTCACGCGTGCCGGGTCACCGACCGGGAGCGGGCCTTCGGCGCCGTCGTGGGCAAGGCGCTGACCGATCTGCCGTCCGGGCGCGGCATGGTCCGCGTCCTGGTGAGCGCGAGCTGACCGGCCCCGACCCGCTGGTCACGCGGTACCGGTCCGGGCTCCCCCGCCCGGGCCGGTACCGCGTGCGCCGACCGGACCCGGGGCACCGAACCAACGGGCCGCGGCCCGCTCGAAGTCCGCCGGATCGGGGTGGCGGTCACCGGACCAGGCGACCACGCCGTCGGGCCGCACCAGCACGGCACCCGACCCGAGGTCGTCGCGCGCCGCCCCGGACGCGTACCGGATCCGGTCCGCCCAGGCCGTCGCCGAAGCGTGCAGGGGTCCGTCCGCGCCGAAGTCGAGCACGACGCCCCGACCGTCCTCCATGAGGTCGCCGAGCCGGGTGCCGTCCGCCAGGGCGAAGTCCGGGGCGCTGCGGCCGACCAACGGATCCTCGCCGCCGAGGTCGTAGCGGATCCAGGCTCCCGACAGCCTCTCGAACACGTGGGTCGCTCCGTCCCGGGTGGCGATGAGGTCGCGGACCACCGCCTGGATCGCCTGGGCGAAGGGGTCCGGCCGCATGGTCGCCACTTGGGCGCGCGACCAGTCGAGGACCGCCGCACCGATGGGATGGCGCTCCTCGGCGTAGGTGTCGAGCAGCCCGTCGGGCGCGTGCCCCCGCACGGTCGCGCCGAGTTTCCACCCCAGGTTCACGGCGTCGCCGATGCCGGTGTTCAACCCCTGGCCGCCGAGGGGGGAATGGATGTGGGCGGCGTCGCCCGCGAGGAGCACGCGGCCCCGGCGGTAGGCCGTCGCCTGCATCGCCCGGTCGGTGAAGGACGAGGCGATGTGGACCTCGTCGACGCTCACGTCGGTACCGGACACGCGGCGCAGGACCTCCTGGAGGTGCTCGCGGGTCGGCGGCCGGGAGCGGTCGAAGGCGCCGCCGTCGAAGTCCATCATGGCGAAGTACCCGGCGCCGGGCAGGCGGATGTACATGCCGGTCGGCGTCAGGTTGAATCCCGGCCTGATCCGCTCCGGATCCGCGAGATCGGCCAACATGGTGTATCCGGTGAACTGGGGCTCGGTGCCGACGAATTCGAAGCCCGCGAGCCTGCGCACCGTACTGCGTCCGCCGTCGCAGCCGACGAGCCAGCGCGCCTCGTGGTCGTCCTCACCGGCGCGGGCGACCACGCCGTCGCCGTTCTGGGAGACGCCCGAGACCGTGACGCCGCGCCGGATCTCCACACCGAGCTTGGCCGCCCGCGCGGACAGCACCGTCTCGACCGCTTCGAGGTCCGTCGCCAAGGATTCGTGTGCCGGGCTGGGGAGCCGGAACGGCAGGGCCCCGGCATCGATCAGGGAACCGTCGAGCATCACACCGGCGAAGTGGCCGCCGAACCGGGGGCGGGGCGGCTCGCCCGCTGCGGGGGCCCTGCCGAACATCTCCTCGGTGCCCGAGGCCGACCGTAACGCCTCCAGCATTCCGCGCCGGTAGAACGCCTCGACCGACGAGGCGGACAGCCCGCGCCTGCCGAGGGGGGCCGTCCTGAACGGCGAGCCGGTCTCCGCCTCCCGTTCGAGCACCATCACGGAACAGCCCGCGAGAGCGAGCTCGCAGGCGAGGGCCAGACCGACCGGACCGGCTCCCACTATCACCACGTCATACACGAGAGATCTCCTCCTGGAGCGCCGGGCCGGACGGGTGTCCGGCCGGACCTCTCCAAGGTGTCAACTCCCGCCGACATCCCTCCGACAGCCCCGACAGCCCACCGACACCGCCGCGTCGGCCGACGGGCGGGCGCGGGGGGTCGGGCCGGTCACTGGGCGTCGAACCTGCGGCGGACGTAGGTGAGGTCCTGGAGGAGGGCGGCCGCGGTGACGCGGGTGGCTCCGCGGGGGCGGGAGGGGGCGGGCAGGGGGAGGGAGCCGGTCTCGGCCCATTCGAGGCGGCCGTCGGGGGCGATGTAGGCCCTGGTCCGGCCCCGGTTGTCCGGGTGCAGGCAGTAGGGGATGTCCAGGTATCCCTTGCGGAAGGCCAGCAGCAGGGCGCGGCCCATGTCGGGGTCCAGGTTCAGGACCGCGTGGACGAGCGTCGCCGCCTCCTGGTACGTCGCGGAGTCCGCGGGCTCGTCCCTCCCGGGCGGGGAGACTCGGGCGGAGGCCCAGGAGGCGTACTCCAGGGCGCGCACGTTCTCCTCGATCGTGGGGATGCGCCGGGACTCGGCGGTCGTCTTGACGATCAGGCGCTGGGCACCCGCGGCGGTGGCCAGCTCCGCCGCGTCGCCGAGGATGCGGTAGGCACCGGCGTGCGTCTCGGGGTAGACGCCCATGTAGGCGTAGACGACGACGTGCCAGTCGTCGACGGGCAGCAGCTCGCCGCACAGTCGGCGCAGGGCCACGATGGCCTCGTGGTCCTGCTCCCGGTTCGTCTGCTGGGCGTAGCTGACGGAGACGCTGCGGATGCCGTGCTGGGCGAAGAAGAGGGCCTCCAGCACGCTGATGGCCACGAGTTGGCCGGGGGGGCACAGCTGGCCGAGCATGCAACCGCCGAAGGTCTCCAGGTGCGGTTGCAGGCCGGTGTCGCGCAGCCGCGCGAAGAGGTCGCAGCTCTTTTCCCAGTTGCGGACGGACTCGGACAACGGGGTCCGGCCGTAGGGCAGGCAGTAGGAGACGGGGCCGCCCTCCGAGGCTTCCAACCCGGCGGCGAGCAGGGCGCGGAAGATGTCGAGCGGATTGGCCGATCCGTGTCGGACCTGTACCGGGAAGTCGTCGCCCCGGATGCCCGCCAGCACCCCGCTGGTGGTGTCGACGGAGTGGCTCACCAAGGGGTAGCCGTTGAGGTCGGTCCCCTCGCGCAGCGCGCTCTCCGCGGCGGCCAGGTGCCCCACCCGGGTGTGGGCGTCGATCGTGATCGTGCCGACGCTGCACCCGGCGACCCCGCGCGTCGCGGCCAGCCCGGTGCGCATGGCCGCCGGGTCGCTGAAGCCCATCCTGGGCTGTACGACGAGCTGCTCGCGCGCCGCGGCGGCCTGGACGAACGCCCCGAAGCCCACTGCCTGCCGCTCGCTCACCGGGCGCTCTGGACCAGGTCCAGGTCCGGTTCCGCCAGGGGCAGCGAGGCGGCGAAGAGCCGCAGGGCGGACGCCGGGTCGGTGTCGTCGTGGAAGACCTCGTCGAAGCCCGCCGCCCGCAGTTGCTGCGCGCTGGCCCCGTCGGCTCCCTTCACCCCGAGCTTCCCGCCGATCACGATCGGCGTGTCGGCCAGCGCGGGGACGGCCCGCAGCTTCTCGATGACCCGCATCCCGTCCTGGGCCCCGTGGCCGTTGACGCTGCTCACCACCACGAAGGCGGGGCGGATCTCGACGCACCGTTCCACCAGCACCTCGTCGGGTACGCAGGGGCCGAGGTTCACCACGGCGTATCCCATCTCCTCCAGCAGCAGCTGGATGAAGACGAGGTTCCAGGTGTGGGAGTCCGAGGCCACCGTCGTCACGATGACCGTCTGCCTGGCGCGCGTCCGCTGGTCAGCCACTGGGCTCGGCCACCTTCCGATAGGTACGTACGTGCTCGATGCGGGATACGGAGAGCACCTCCGCGCCCCGTACGACCGCCTCGCCGGGGGCGGGCCTGCCCAGGAACATCAGCAGGCTGGCGGTGGGCCCGTAGGCGCCGGTGTTGGGGATGGCGACCAGGTCGCCGGGGGCCAGTCCGGCCGGGAGCTCGATCTCCCGGCCGAGGATGTCGCCGGGCGTGCACAGCGGTCCGGCGAGGGACGCGCGCTGGGTGTCCCGCTCGTCGGGGGTCGGCCGCACCGACACCGGCAGGATGCGTCCGATGCCCGACATCCCGCCGAAGGTGTTGATGCCGGCGTCGAGGACGACGAAGGTCCGTCCCCGGCTGACCTTGACGTTGCTGACCGAGGCCAGCAGGGTGCCGCAGTCGCCCACGAGGTAGCGGCCCGATTCGACGGCCAGCCGGGGGGCGCCCTCGCGCCAGCGCGGGAAGTGCGCGTCGAGGGCGGATTCCAGCTCCGCGCGCAGGCCGGGGTAGGCCGCCCGCTCGCCGTGCTGCCCGTAGGGGACGGAGAAGCCGCCGCCGATGTCGAGCAGCCGCAGCGGGATGCCCAGTTGGCGTTCGATGTGCGCGGCCAGCTCGATGGTGTGCAGGAACTCGCCGATCAGCGCCGCCTCGTCGGCCGCGTTGCTCTGGGAGAAGAGGTGCAGGCCCGCGATGGTGGTGCCCGGCACGGCGAGCAGTCGGGGCGCCAGCTCCTCGATCGTCTCGCTGTCGATGCCGAACTGGGTGGGCTTGCCCGTCATCCTGACGCCGCTGGCCGCGCTGGCCGTGGCGCTGTTGATCCGCAGCAGGCAGTCGGCGACGGTCCCCTGGTCCCGTGCGGCCGCGCCGATGTGCTCCAGGTCGGTGAGCGATTCGGCCGAGAAGAGGCGCACGCCGAGGCCGATCGCCTCGCACAGTTCGCCCGGGGTCTTGCCGGGGCCGGTGTAGAGGACGTCCTCGGGGGCGTGCCCGGCCTCCAGGGCGGCGGCCAGTTCTCCGGTCGAGCTGATCTCGGCCCGGCAGCCGCGCCCGTCGGGCCCGCGCAGGGCCCGTACGAGCTCCGGGTGCGGGTTGGCCTTGAGGGCGTAGAAGACCTCGCACCCGTCGGGCAGCCAGCCGACGAGGTCGCGGCGGGCGGCGTCGAGCCGGTCCATGTCGTAGACGTACAGCGGGGTGCCGTGGGTCCGCGCCAGTTCGTCGAACGGGGTGTCGGTGCTCATTCGGCCCCTCCCTGGAGCAGGGCCGTCAGTGCGGCGCGGGAGTTCTTGCCGTGCGGGGTGAGGGGGAACTCGGCCAGGACGCGGCAGGTCGTGGGCACCTTCGGCAGTTCGAGGCGCTTGGTGAGTTCGGCGGTGACCTCGTGGGCCTGGAGGTCGCTCTCGACGAACAGCGCGAGTCCGTGCCCGTCGCCGGGCGGCAGGACGGCCGCGGCGCGCACGCCGGGGATGTCCATGGCGGCGCTCTCGATCTCGACGGTGCTCATGCGGAAGCCCTTGTGCTTGAACATGTCGTCGCGGCGGCCGTTGAAGTAGAGGTAGCCGTCGGCGTCGAGGTGTCCGTAGTCGCCGGTGTGCAGCAGCGGTTCGCCGCTGTGCCGGTCGCGGCGGAAGGACCTGGCGGTGTCCTCGGGGTTGCGCCAGTAGCCGGCCATCACGTGGGGACCCGCGGCGACGATCTCGCCGATCTCCCCGGCGGGAACGGGATCCCCGTCGGCGTCCAGGATCATCACCCGGGTGCCCGGCAGCGGCAGGCCGACGGATTCGGGACGTTCCCGGTCCTCCCCGGGGGGCATGATCGTGATGCGCTTGGCCTCGGTCTGGCCGTACTGCCGCACCACGCTCGCGCCGGGGAAGTGCCGGCGCAGGGCGTCGATGGTGGCCTGGGGCAGGGCGGCGCCGGTGTTGGTGAACATGCGTACGGTGGCCACCGGTTCGGTGTCGCGGCCGGCCAGCCGGGTGATCATGCCGGCGAGCGAGGGGACGATCGGGACGACGGTCACCCCGGTCTCGCGCATGCGCTTGAGGAGGACGAAGTCGGACTCGCCGTCGGCCAGGACGATCTGGCAGCGCGCGATGCACGTCATCAGGACCTTGAAGAGGCCGTAGTCCCACGACATGGGGAAGCGGCAGAAGACGACGTCGTCCGACCGGTAGCCCAGCCCCTCGGTCAGGGCGCGGGAGGCGAAGGCCACCTGCGACTGCGGGCACATGACCGCCTTCGGGGCCGCGGTGCTCCCGGAGGTGTAGATCAGGACGGCCAGGTCGTCGGCGCGCACGGGATCCGGCTCCGCGTGGGCGTCGTCCGCGTGGGCCCCTTCGGCCTTGGGCCACACGTCGGCCAGGTCGTGCACGGGGGCGGCGCTGATCCGGCGCAGCACCGCGGCCCTCGGGGCGTCGGTGATGACGAGGGCGGGCTCCGCGTTGCCGAGGACCGACGTGAGGTGGAACTCCTTCATGGCCGGGTTCAGCGGGACGAAGACGGCGCCCGCGCGCGAGGTGCCGTAGAACATGGCGGCCAGTTCGCGGCTGCTGTCCAGCTGGACCAGGACGCGGTCCCCGCGGCCGATGCCCTGGCCCCGCAGCCAGGCGGCGAACCCCCGGCTCGCCGCGTCGAGTTCGCGGTAGGTCCAGGTGCCGGTGGCGTCCCGGATCGCCGCGGATCCGGGCACCTCGGCGACTGCGGCGTCCAGCAGCGAGTGGATGGTGTGGCTCGTGGCCTGGCTGTTCAAGCTCTCTTCCCCGTTCACCTTGCGTGGGTGGTGGTCGTGACGAGCAGGTCCCGCAGGGCGCTGCGGTCCACCTTCCCGTTGGCGTTCAGTGGCAGGTCCGTCAGGACGGTCAGCGCCGCGGGGACCATGTACTCGGGCAGTCGGGCGCGCAGCGTCGCGAGCACGTCCGCCGCGTCGACGCCCTCCCCCGTGCAGGCGGCCTCCAGCCGCGTCTCGCCGCGGCGGCCCGGAAGGACCAGCGCGACGGCGTCCGCGACCAGCGGGTGGGCGCGCAGTTCGCTCTCCACCTCGCCGAGTTCGAGGCGGTAGCCGCGCACCTTGACCTGGTGGTCGAGGCGCCCCAGGTGGACGAGGCCGTCCTCGCCGTGGCGGACCCGGTCCCCCGTGCGGTACCAGAGGTCCGCGCCGGGCCGCTGCGACGGGTCGGCGAGGACCGCGCGGTCGTCCCCGGCCCCGTAGCGGTAGAAGCGTGCGGTGTTGTCGGCGGGGGCGAGGTAGCCGGGGAAGCGCTGGACGCCGCGCACGCAGAGCTCGCCCTCGTCGGCGGGGCGGCCGTCCTCGTCGACGACGAGCTGCTCCAGACCGGGCAGCAGGTCCCCGATCGGTACGGTGCCGCCCGCGGGCAGTCGCTGGTCCGCTGCGTCGGGGAGTCTGAACTGGGTGCAGCTCAGGGTCAGTTCGGTCGGGCCGTACAGGTTCTCCAGCACGCTGGCGGGTGCGGCCGCCTGCCAGGCCGCGGCCTGGGCCGTGGTCAGCGGCTCGCCGCAGAAGAGGCTCCAGCGCAGCGTGGGCATGCTGTCGGGGCCCAGCCCGCGCAGCCGCTGGGCGAGCGAGATCACCGAGGGGACGGAGAACCAGTGGGTGATGCGTTCCCGGGCCACGAAGCGGGTGGGGGCCATGAGGTCGCCCCGACCGGGCACGACGAGGGTGGCCCCGGCCCCCCAGGCCGCGAACAGGTCGAAGACGGAGAGGTCGAAGGTGAGGTCGAAGGTCTGGGAGAGCCGGTCGCCGACGCCGATGCCGTAGCGGTCGATCACGTGGTCCAGGTAGGCGGCGATGCTGCGCTGCTGGATCGGCACGCCCTTGGGGGTGCCGGTCGACCCGGAGGTGAACAGGATGTAGCAGACGTCCTCGGGGTCGCTCCCGACCACCGGTGCGGGCGTCGCGCGCTCCGTCGGGTCCGTCGGGTCCCCGCCCGGCGCGCCGACCTCGGGGGCCACCACCGGGACGGGCAGGGCGACGTCGGCGTACTGCGGCTGCGCGAGCACGCAGTCCAGCTCGGCCGTCGCCACGACGGTCGCGGTGCGGGACGCGGGGAAGTCCGGGTGGAGCGGCACCACGGTGGCGCCGAGCCGCTGGACGGCGAGGTATCCGGCGTACGCGGTCGTGCTGCGCAGGGCGAGCAGGCCCACCCGGCGCGGCACCCGGCCACCGGCGGCGCTCACCAGCGCGCCGGCCAGCCGTCCCGCGACGGCCTCCAGCTCGGCGTAGGTGAGGCGGGCGCCGTCGATGTCGAGGGCCACGGCGTCGGGGTGCCGTCGGGCCGTCGCGGCGAACCGCCCGTACAGTCCGCGGTCAGACGTCACGGTCCGCTCCTCCTCGCTGCGCGCCGACGTGCTGCGGCTCCGCCGCGCCCGCCGCCTCCAGCTGCTCGACCATGGCGATGACCTGGGCGAACGCCTTCTCGACCGCGCCCGCGCGGAACCGGCCGCGCTCGGCCGAGGCGATGCCGAAGCGCACGGCCTGCGGCAGGGCGCCCCAGGCGGCGGACGCCTCCTGGGCGCCGGGCACGGACGCCAGGCGGAAGCGCTGGTGCCGGGCGGCGGTCCAGATGTCGTCGGCGTGGCGCGCCAGCTCGTCGGGGTCGGCGCAGACCCGTTCGGCGACGAGGCGCAGCGCGGGCAGCAGGCCGTGCACCCAGGTGCCCTCGGGGGCGTCGGGGCGCGCGGCCGCGTGGAGTTCGAGCCAGCGGTACCCGGTGTACGGGGGCAGGGCCACCTCCTCGCCGAGGGCGTGCCGGTCGCGGCTGACGGCCTGCGGCGCGGCGTGGCCGAGCGGGGTCAGGGCGGCGCGCAGTTCCCGGTCGTCGAGGATCCCCGCGTAGGGCGTCTGGCTGCCGTGCGGGGTGAGCGCCTCGAAGGCGTCGCCGACGGACCATCGCCCTTCGGCGTGCCGGCTCACGACGATCCAGTGCGGTGTCTCGACCGTCTCGTACATCGGCGACCAGGGCAGGTGGCGGGTGTTGCCGACCGCGAGGACGCGGCCGTGGAGCGCCGCCTCCGCGTCGAGTGCGGTGCGCGCCGCGTCCCAGTCCGGCGCACCCCGGTAGGCGAGGCCGCGTCCCCGGTCGTCGATGTCGACGCGCGCGTGGTGCGAGAACGCCAGCCCGCCGTCCGGGGAGTCGGTGCGCACCGACAGCCGGACGGAGCGCGCGAGCCTGTCCTTGATGTCGGGCGTGCCGGGTTCGAGGTAGGCGACCAGGCTCGCGGTGTAACAGCTCAGCTCCGCCCGGTCCGGCGTCGATGCTGGGGTCTCACTCACGCGGTTCTCCTGGTGCTGTCGTTCGTGGGTCTGGTCCGGAAGGCGCCGTGAAGGCGCAGCTCAGCGGGATCGGCGAGCGGTCCCGCAGGGCCACCCACCGGTGGGGGCCCCAGGCGCCGCGGTGGGCGTACGGGGCGACGTCGGCGGACCAGACGCCGCCCGCGAGCCCCGTCCCCGCGCTCTTGAGGAGGGCTTCCCGTACCGTCCACATCCAGGCCAGCTCCGTGGCCCGCGGGCCCACGGGCAGCAGGGCCAGCTCCTCGGCGCGGTCCTTGGCGCTGTGGCGCAGCATGGCCGGGTGCACGGTGGTGGGCGGGTACTGCACGTCCACGCCGACCGCGTGGTCGAGTCCGACGCAGGCGGCGACGGCGTCCGCGTCGTGGCTGACGCTGATGCCGATGCGGGGCCACTGCGGCAGGTGCGGCCGACCCTGCGGCGTGTACGCGACGGCGGCCTCGCGGGCTTCGGGGAAGTGCGCGGCCAGGAGCCGGCGCAGTGCCCGCCTGCCCGCGAGGTACTCCGCGTACCGCCAGTCGGGCATGGCCGGGTCCCGCACGAGGTCCTGCTCGGTGAGGCCGCGCCGGTCCGCGGCGGGGGCGCCGCCGATCTCCAGGGTGACCCGGATGCCGGGCGCGGCCTCGGTGTCCAGGCGGGTGTGCTCCTGGAGGGTGGTCGGGGCGTTCACGGCGTCAGCCCGGCCAGTACCTGGTCGAGCCGCTCGGCCGTGGTGTCGAGGACGACTTCGGTGGCGCCGCCGCCGATGCCGAACACGGCTGCTTCCGCGCGCAGTTGCTGGATCCCGCCGCGGCCGAAGCCGTCCGCTCCCCACAGCTGGCCGCATTCGCCCAGTACGCGTTCCACGGTGGTGCCCGAGAGCGCCTTGAGGACCGCGGCGGCGGTGGCGTCCCGGTCCGTGGCGATCCGTTCGTGGGACCGCATCCACAGTGCGTGCAGGGCGCTGACCTGTACGGCGCAGGCCGCGAGGCGCTGGCGCACGGACGGCGAGTTCCGCAGCGGGACGCCGTCGAGCATCCGTCCGCCCAGGTGGTGGGCCGTGTCGCCGATGACCCGGCGGCACAGCTCGATCGCCCAGGCCGCCGAGGCCAGGCGTTCGACGGCGAGGTGCCGGGCGAACAGGGCGAGCCCCCGACCGGGGCGGCCGAGGAGGTGCGTGCGGGGCAGGGTGACGTCGGTGAGGTGGACGTCACCGACGCCGGAGCCCTGGAACAGGTCGGTGTCCGCGGGACGCACGGTGACACCGGGGGCGTCGAGCGGGACCAGGACCCACGTGAAGCTGGTGAAGTGGCGGCCGGGCCGGTGCCGGGCGAGGACCAGGGCGTGGTCGGCGGTCAGGGCGGAGGTGACCCACCGCTTGACCCCGCTGACGACCAGGTCGCCGCCCTGGTCGCCCAGGTCCACGGTCGTCCCCAGCGCGGCCAGGTCGGACCCGGCGGCCGCCGCGTCGGTGGCGGCGAGCGCGAGCAGCGCCTCGCCCTCCAGGGCGGCGCGCAGCACCTCCCGGGTGACCGGGGTGGCCGCCGCGTCGGTGAGCAGCGGTATCGCCGTGGCCAGTTGGACCAGGAGGGCGAGGACGGTGCCCTGCGGGCCGTTCGCGTCGGCGTCGGCGAGCAGCCGTCGCAGCAGGAGCGGATCGAGGTGGCCGGTGGGCTCCTTCCCGTACAGCTCGCGGAGCGTGCCGCGGGCGGCGAGGGTCGCGAGGACCTCCCGTGCGCCTGCCGGCCCGGTGGGCAGTTCAGGCAAGGGTGACCTCCGGGTCGAGCAGGGCGAGCCTGCCGTCGGCGAGGTGCAGCCGGTCGTTGTTGTAGTTGAGCGCCGCCGACCGCAGGTCGCGCAGGGCCCGTTCGAGGCCGGTGGGCGAGCCCTTGAGGTAGCCGTGGCGCAGGCCGACCGCGTCGACGAGGTCCTCGATGGTGCGGTGGCACTCCTCGGAGGCGGTGATCTTGAGGGCGTTGATCAGCATCTGGTACTTGGGGCGCGACAGGTCGTCGCCCTCCTCGGCCGCGCGGGCCAGGGTGGCGGCGGTGTGCCGGAGCAGCGCGTGCACGGTGTCCAGGCGCCGGCGGGCGGTGGAGAGCCGGGTCAGCAGCAGCTCGGAGTCGAGGTTGGTGCTCTTGCGTCCGGCGGGGCTGCGCAGCAGGCGCAGCACGCGCGAGAGGGCGCCCGCGGCCGTACCGAGCCAGCTCGCCGCCCAGCCGAGGTGGGCCAGCGGGCCGAAGGTGTCCAGCACGATCTTGCGGAACTGGCCGTGCTCGCCGATGACCTGGTGCTCCGGCAGCTGGCCGGTCAGCCGCATGGCCACGCTGTGGCTGGCCCGCATGCCGAGCGGGTCCCAGTCGCCGGAGACCTCGATGTCGAGCTGGTCTCGGTGGGCGTAGACGAGGGAGACCTCGTGCGGGGAGCGGGCGGTGGGGCTGAGCATGGTGATCAGGAAGCCGTCCGCGTGGGCGCCGCCCGTCACGATGGGCGCGAAGCGGTCGATGACCAGTCGGCCCGGCTCGGCGGTGAGCTCCGAGGTGGACGTCAGCAGGTGGCCGCCCTTGCCGGCCTCGGTGGTCACCGAGGCCAGGTACAGCCGCCCGGCGGCGATCTGCGGGAGCAGTTCCTCCGCGAGCCGGGGGCTCGCGTGGCGGACGATGCCGGCGACCTGCTGGCAGTGCATGGTGAAGATCATCGCCACGGACATGTCGACCCGGCCCAGGGCGATGCCCGCGTCCAGGACCTGGTCCACGCCGCCGCCCATGCCGCCGTGGGCGGTGGGCACCGTGAGGCCGAGCAGCCCGGTGTCGCGCAGCGCGTCGAGGACGGCGGTCGGGAAGGCGGCGGCCTCGTCGCAGGGGCCGGCCTCCTTCTGCGCCACGTCGCAGACGCGGCGCAGCGCCTCGGTCAGGGCCTGGCCGTCGAAGTCGCTCATGCCGACTCCGCCGCACCCGCGGGCATCGCGCCGAGGGCCGCGTTCCACAGGCTGCCCGCGGTGGTGAAGGTCTCCTCGGTGAGGGCCTCGTCGGGCAGCTCCACGCCGAAGGTGTCCTCGAGCGCGAACATCAGCTCGATGGCCTGCATGGAATCGAGCCCCAGCTCCCGCAGCTGCGTGTCGGGAGTGATCTCCTGGTCACCGAGAAAGGGGAGGAAGGGCTTGAGCATCTCGGCAAAGCGGGCATCCATGGGGATCAATTCCTTTTCGTGGTGGGGTCGTTCTTTGCGTCGCCGAGCGCGCGCCGTACCAGCGCGGACAGGCTCTCGATGTGCTGGAGGTTCTCGGGCACCAGATCGGCCGGCTCGAACTCCACGGCGAACCGGTCTTCGAGGGTCTCCACGATCTCGACCATGCGGAGGGAATTGAATTCCGGATGCACCGTCAGCACATCGGATTCCAGGGCCCCTTCCGCGATGCCGAGCACCGAGGAGACCGTCTCCCGCACCGCGCCGCGCACCGCGAAGGCCGCGGTGTCCGCGTGCAGCGCCTGCGCCGCCCGCTCCCACAGGCCGCCGGGCTCGGCGCGGCCGCGGTCGACCCGCCGGAAGGCCAGGTAGGCGTGTTCGACGAGGGCGTCCCAGACGCCGAGGTGCGCCGCCACGTCCTCGCCGAGCGGCTGCCCGACGCGTTCGGCGGCGTACAGCGCGTGCAGCCTCCTGGCGCGGGCCAGCAGCCAGGTCTCCAGCGTGAAGGCTTCGAGCGCCGCCCGCCGGTCGGGGTGTTCGGCGTAGCCGCGCAGGTACTCCGCCGCCGTGACCGGGCCCGGAGCGTAGCCGGGCTCGGGCGGCGGCGGGAGCGCCCGGGGGGCGAAGCGCACGCTCTCGGCGCCTTCCGGGAGGGTCGCGATCAGCGCGGCGAAGTCGGTCCGGGAGTAGCCGCGCCGCAGCGGCCGGGCCGGGCCCCACTGAGTGTCGTTGTGATAGGCGTCGCTGACGACGAGGCCGTCGCCGTCCGGCTCGACCAGGAAGCTGTGTTCCACGTGCTTGGTGCCGTGGTAGGGCACCCACGGCAGGTGGTGGGCGTCGGCGACCACGTAGAGCGGGGCGTCGACCTCCACCGGGGAGCCGGGCGCGTGCCGGCGGCGTTCGACCACGGCGAGGCCGAGCAGCCGCGCGGCGTCGTCCAGGTGCTGGTCGAGCGTGGGCTCGACGGTCGGCAGGCCGGTGGGCGAGCCCTGCGGGGCCGGACGCGGCGCGAAGCGGAGCGCCGCGCCGAGGCGCAGGTGGGTGGCCGCGCCGTGGTGCCGGTCGGCGAGCAGGGCCAGGTTGGCCTGCAAGCAGTCCAGCCGGTCCGCGTGGGCGGGGAAGTCGCTCACCGGGACCCGGCTTCCTCGGCGGCGGCATCGGCCGCCAGGGCGATGAGGTCGTCGACGGTCTTGTACGAGCGGCCCGCGAAGAGGTCGTCCGGGAGGCCGGCGCTGAGCTCGTCCTCCAGCCGCGTGAGGATGCCGAGCAGCGCCATGGACGAGATCTTGAGGAGCTCGCCGTCCAGCGGTTCCGCGTCGGCCAGTTCGGACGGCTGGAGGGAGAGGCCGCGCTCGGCGATGACCACGCGCTTGACTTCCCCGGCGATGCTGTCCCGGTCGGGATTCACTTCTCGATCGACCTTCCGTCGTATGTGCTCGCCCCGATCGTGAGGGCAGTGCGGGGGGGGTGGTCCGGCGGAGCCGTACCGTTCAGCGCGCCGGCGCGGCGCGCGTCGTGCCGATGTGCTCGGAGATCAGTCGGATGACCTCCGGCGCCTGCGAGTTGAGGTAGAAGTGGCCACCGGGGAACACGGTCTTCGTGAACGGTCCCGTGGTGTGCTCGGACCAGGAACTCGCCTCGTCGTCGGTCACCTGCGGGTCGATGTCACCGATGAGGGCGAGCACCGGGCAGGTCAGCGGCGGACCGGGCCGGTACACGTACCGCTCCACCACCCGGTGGTCGCCCCGGATGGCCGGCAGGATCATCCGGAGCAGTTCCTCGTCCTCCAGCAGCCGGTTGTCGGTGCCCTCCAGCTGCCGGATCTCGTCCATCAGCCCGCGGTCGTCGCGCAGGTGCACGAGGTCCTGCTGCGGGCGGGTGCGGGAGGGGGCGCGGCGGCCGGAGGCGATGACCCCGAGCGGTACCGTGCCCGCGTCCTCCAGGAGCCGGGCGACCTCGAAGGCCACCATGGCGCCCATGCTGTGCCCGAAGAGGGTGACGGGCCGGTCCAGCCAGGGGGTCAGCGCTTCGACCACTCCGTGGGCGAGTTCCTCGATGGAGTCGGCGCACGGTTCGTGGCGCCGGTCCTGGCGCCCCGGGTACTGGATGGACAGGACGTCGGTCTCCGGCGACATCGCCCGGGCGACGGGCAGGAAGAAGGACGCGGAGCCGCCCGCGTGCGGGAGGCACACGAGCCGCGTCGGCGCGTCGGGGGCCGGGGCGTACCGGTGGATCCAGGCGCCGGTGTCCACGTTCACCACGCCGGCAGTTCCCCGATGGTGAGCACGGTGGCGGAGCAGACCCAGCCCGGACCCTGAGAGGTCATCAGGACGTGGTCGCCGGGCACCAGCTCGCCGGTGCGCACGGCGTGCTCCAGGGTGATGAAGATGTCGGCGCCGCCGGCGTGGCCGACCGAGCTGCCGTACTCCCAGACCAGTCGGTCCATGGGAATGCCGAGGGGGCGCATGAGCGCGTGCTCGGTCATCCTCTTGTCCACGTTGATGGAGATGACCTTCGAAATCTCCTCGCTGGTCAGACCCGCGTCGACAATGGCCTCGTTGATGATTCCGAGGTCGAATTTACCGAACTTCTCGAAGAGCTCGGCAAATCCCATGACATTGTCGACGAAATACTGCGAGCGCTCGCCCATGTTGAAATACTTGCGGTCGCTGCCGTCGGGCGGCAGAAGCGATTCCTCGCCACGGTGCCACTGCTCCAGGCTGTGCAGCGTGCCGGAAGCCAGGGAGCGCACCTCGGCGAATCCGCCGCGCCCGTTGACGACCGCGGCGACGGCGCCGTCGGAGAAGATGGAGGAGGTGCCGAAATCGCCCCACCGGTTGATCAGCGGAGTGCTGAAGTTCGTCGCGGTGGTGATCAGCACGTTGTTCCGCTTGGCCACGCCGGTGATCTGGCCGATGGCCGCCTCCAGGCTGCCGAGCATGCTGTTGCAGCCCTGCTGCACGTCGAGCGAGGGAATCTCCCCGGCGCCCAGCTCGCGCAGCACGTAGGCCGGCGCGTAAGCCCCTTCCGGCACCTGGTAGTAGACGCTGCCGTGGACGTGGTAGTCGATCGCCTCCAGGTGCGCCGACGAGCGCGTGACGGCGCTCCGGGCGGCGAGGACGGCCATGTCGGCGGCCGGTACGTCGCCCGCCACGTGCGTGCCCTTGAGGCCCGCCGCGGCGAACTCTCCGCGCGCGTAATCGCTCGCACCCTCGGCCTCGGCGGAGGCCACCCATTCCGGAAGGTGCACCCCGAGCGAATCGATAAAGACACCATTTATTTTCATGACGAAAACCTCCCCTGTCTCCCCGCTTCTACAACGTCCACCTAAATCGAGAGTGGATCATCCTGTCAAGCCGACTTGACATACGGGGGCCATACAGTGTTGACGTGACCTTCGTCACGGCGAAATTGCGACAGTCTTTCCGCTATCCATATAGCATTGCGGATTTCTACTGAAGGAGGATCGATGACCCCCCATATTGACCCCGGCGCCGAGGTCGACGTAAACGCGACGGTGGGCGACAGCGCGACCGTCTGGGGCCTGGCCCACATCCGGGAGGACGCGGTGGTGGGCCCCGGCTGCACCATCGGCCGCGGCGCCTACATCGGCCCCGGAGCGACGCTCGGGGCCGACTGCAAGGTCCAGAACTACGCCCTGATCTACGAGCCGGCCCGGATCGAGGACGGCGTGTTCATCGGCCCCGCCGCGGTGCTCACCAACGACCCGCACCCGCGCGCCCTCACCCCCGACGGTGCGGCCAAGGGGCCGCAGGACTGGACGCCGGTCGGGGTGACCGTCCGCCACGGCGCCTCGATCGGCGCACGGGCCGTGTGCGTCGCCCCGGTGACGATCGGGCGCTGGGCCCTGGTCGCGGCCGGATCCGTGGTGACCCGCGACGTGCCGGACCACGCCCTGGTGGCCGGCTCGCCCGCCCGCCGGATCAAGTGGGTGGGGCGGGCCGGCGTGGCCCTGCGGGACGCGGGCGAGGGCCGCTTCCACTGCCCGGTCACGGGCGAGACGTACACCGAGGTCGCCCCCGAGGTACTGCGCCCCGACGCCGACCCCGCGTGATCCGGGCGGGGCCGCGGCCCCGTCAGGACAACGAGTTCAGGCAGGCCAGGAGCGTACGGGCCTGCACGCTGACGTAGTGGTCGTGCCGCAGCAGCGCGTTCAGCTGCGGCACGCTGAACCACGCGAAGTCCGGCGGCAGGTGGTCCGGCAGGGCGTCGTCCGCCTCGACGACGAGGTGGCGGGAGACCGCGTTCAGGAACCGTCCGCCCTCCTCCGACAGGACCGCGTCGTAACGGACCCTGCCCGGATCGGCGTTCAGGACGTAGTCCAGCAGGGGCGGCCGGTCGGCGGGGTCGTAGTTCTCCGGCACGCACTGCACGGTCGGGCCCAGCTCGACCGCGCTGCGGAAGCCGGGTTCGGCGCGGGCCCGCATCAGCACGTGCGGCACGCCGCCGACCTCGCGCACCACCGAGGCGACCACGCCCGAACCGCTCGGGGCGAAGAGCGGCTGGTGCCAGCCGCTCACCTCCCGGTTGCCGGCCCGGACGGACACGGCCACCACGCTGAAGTAGCGGCCGTCCTCGCGGGCGATCTCCGTCGCGCTCCGGTGCCAGCCCCGCGCCTGCGTCTCGCGCAGCGGGACCCGGGAGACCTCGATCTCGCGCTCGCTGCGCTGCCCGGTGAGCCAGCCCAGCAGCTCGGCGGTCGGCGTCAGGGCGCCGTCCGCCTGCTCGGCGGCGGGCAGGTGCGGAGCCAGGCAGGCCAGCACCGTGCGGGAGTCCATGTTGACCACGTTGTCCCGCGCCAGCAGGTCGTTCAGCTGTCCCAGGGTGAGCCAGCAGAAGTCGTCGGCCAGGGGGACCTCGGTCTCCGGGGCGACCTCCACGACCATGTTGCGGTTGCGCTTGCGGTAGAACCACGCGCCGTGCTCGGACTGCAGCACGTCGGTGATCACCCGGCCGCGCCCCGCCCCGGCGAAGTACTCCAGGTAGCGCACGGGCGCGCCGCGGTGGACGCCCGTGAAGTTGCTCCGCGTGGCCTGCACGGTGGGCGACAGCTGGAGCAGGTTCGGGTTGCCCGGCTCCATCTTCGCCTGCATCAGGAAGTGCGGCACCCCGCCGAAGTCCTTGACCAGGATGCCGAGGATGCCGATCTCCGGCTGCCGGATGATGGGTTGGTGCCACGCGCTCACCGGCCCGTCGGCGGACCGTACCGCCAGACCCTCGACGCTGAAGAACCGTCCGCTGCGGTGCACCAGGTTGCCCGTGGCGTCGTCGAAGCTCCAGCCCTCCGCGGCCGCGAAGGGGACCCGCTCGACCCGGAAGGGATGCGCCGCACGGCGCTCCTCCAGCCAGGCGTCGAACGCGTCCAGTGACAACTGGACTCCCTGCCGGGCCCGTTGCGAAGCCGCCAGGCGGCCGGGCAGGGCCGCGTCCTCGCAGCTGCGCAGCCCGCCGGGGTGGGTCAGGAGCGCCGTCATGCCCGCGCTCCCGGATCCGCCGCGGCCGCGCTCCACCGCTCCGGGTGGTCCCGGTACCACGCGACGGTGTCGGCGAGGCCCCGCGCGAAGTCGACGGCGGGCGCGTAGCCGAGTTCCTCGCGGATCTTGCTGTCGTCCAGGGAGTAGCGCAGGTCGTGGCCCTTGCGGTCGGTGACCCGGCGCACGCTCTCCCAGGTGGCACCGCACAGGTCGAGCAGCAGCTCGGTCATCTGGCGGTTGGACAGCTCGCCGCCGCTGCCGATGTTGTAGACCTCGCCGCCGCGGCCCTTGGTGAGGACCAGCTGCAGCGCCTCGCAGTGGTCGCCGACGTGCAGCCATTCGCGGACGTTGGAGCCGTCCCCGTACAGCGGCACGCTCTCCCCGGCGAGCAGCCGGCTGACGAACAGCGGGATCAGCTTCTCAACGTGCTGGTAGGGCCCGTAGTTGTTGGAGCAGCGCGTGACGGACACGTCGAGGCCGTGGGTGCGCGCGTAGGCGCGGGCCATCAGGTCGCTGCTCGCCTTGGAGGCGGCGTACGGGGAGTTGGGGGCCAGCGGCCACTCCTCGGTCCACGAGCCGCTGGGGATCGAGCCGTACACCTCGTCGGTGGACACGTGCACCACCCGCTCGACTCCGGTGCGCAGGCACGCCTCCAGCAGGTTCTGCGTGCCGACGACGTTCGTGCGGACGAAGACGGACGGGTCCTCGATGGAGCGGTCCACGTGCGACTCGGCCGCGAAGTGCAGCACGGCGTCGTGTCCGGGCAGCAGGTCCCGCAGCAGGTCCTGGTCGCAGACGTCGCCCTCGACGAACGTCAACCGCTCGTGCCGGGCGGGGAGGTTGGTCCGGTCTCCGGCGTAGGTCAGCTTGTCCAGGACGGTGACGTGGGCGTCCTCGTACCCGGCGTAGCCGCCGTCGAGCAGGGTGCGCACGTAACAGGACCCGATGAAGCCGGCGCCGCCGGTCACCAGGAGCTTCACGCGGCCACCTCCACGCTCGCGTGGTCCCCGACGATCAGTCGGTGGGAGCCGTCGGCGCTCGCCGCCGTGACGCTGGCCTCCCGGCCGATGACCGAGCCGCGGATGGACCGGACGCCCTCGACGCTCGCACGGGCCAGCACGATCGTGTCGCTGACCTCGGTCCCGCGCAGCAGGCAGTCCTCGCCGATGGAGGTGTGCGGGCCGATGGAGCTGCCCTCGATCAGGGCCCCGGCGCCGACGACCGCGGGGCCGATGATCTGCGAGCGGACGATGCGGGCGCCCGCCTCGACCACGACCGCGCCGATCAGCTCGCTCTCCGCGTCGACCTCGCCGTCGACGCAGGGCTTGATCCCGTCGAGGAGTTCGCGGTTGCAGGCCAGGACGTCGTCGATGCGACCGGCGTCCTTCCAGTAGCCGGTGTAGGTGCGCGCCTGTACGTCGGCGCCGCTCTCCACCAGCCATTGGATGGCGTCGGTGATCTCCAGCTCGCCGCGGGCGCTGGCGCCGATGGCCGCCACGGCCTCGTGGATGGCGGGGGTGAAGAAGTAGACGCCGACGAGCGCCAGGTCGCTGGCCGGGTCCTCGGGCTTCTCGACCAGGCGCAGCACGCGCCCGTCCTCGTCGACCTCGGCGACGCCGAAGGCGCGCGGGTCGGCCACCTGGTGCACCACCAGTTGTGCGGTGGGGCGCCGGGCGCGGAACTCGCGGGCCATCTCGACGACGCCGTTGGTGAGGACGTTGTCGCCGAGGTACATGACGAAGTCGTCGTCGCCCAGGAAGTCGCGGGCGATGGCGACGCAGTGGGCGAGGCCGAGCGGCTCGTCCTGCTGGATGTAGGTGAGTCGCACGCCCAGCTCGGCGCCGTCGCCGAGGACCGCGGCGATCTTCTCGGGGCGTTCGCCGACCACGATGCCGATCTCGGTGACGTCGAGGGCCTTGAGCGCCTCGATGACGTGCACCAGGACGGGCTTGTTGGCGAGCGGGATCAGTTGCTTGGGCAGGGAGTGGCTGAACGGGCGCAGCCGCAGCCCCATGCCGCCGGACAGTACCAGCGCTTTCACCGGTGACTCCTTCTCAGAGGGTCGTGAGGACGTCGCGCAGGGCACCGATGACGGTGCTCTGGAGGTCCGCGGGCAGCGACGGGTACATGGGCAGCGAGAAGATCTCCCCGGCCAGTTCCTCGGTGACCGGCAGGGACCCCTTGGCGTACCCGAGGTGCTCGAAGCCGGTCATGGTGTGCACCGGCCAGGGGTAGCTGATGTTGAGCGAGACGTCGTGCTCGTTCTTGAGGCGCTCGATGATCTCGTCGCGACGGGGGTGGCGGACCACGTACACGTAGTAGACGTGGTCGTTCCCGGGGTTGACCTTGGGCAGCAGCAGGCCGCCCGGGCCGGTGAGGTCGGCGAGCTCCTCCTCGTAGCGGCGGGCGATGGCGCGGCGCCCCTCGACGTAGTCCTCCAGGCGGGTGAGCTTGCGCCGCAGGATCTCGGCCTGCACCTCGTCCAGCCGGCTGTTGTGGCCGGGGGTCTGGACGACGTAGTAGACCTTGTCCATGCCGTAGTAGCGCAGCCGCCGCATGGCGAGGTCGACGTCGTCGTCGTTGGTGAGGACCGCGCCGCCGTCGCCGTAGGCCCCCAGGACCTTCGTCGGGTAGAAGGAGAAGGCCGCGGCGTCGCCCATCGATCCGGCGATCCGGCCGTGGTGGCGGGCGCCGTGCGCCTGCGCGCAGTCCTCGACGAGGGCGAGGCCGTGCTCGGCGGCGAGGGCCTCCAGGGGCGCCATGTCCACGCACTGGCCGTACAGGTGCACCGGCAGGAGGGCCTTGGTGCGGGGGGTGATGGCGGCGGCGACCTGGTCGGTGTCCATCAGGAAGTCGTCGGCCCGGACGTCGACGAAGACGGGGGTGGCGCCGACGCCGTCGATGGCGAGCACGGTCGGGGCGGCCGTGTTGGACACGGTGATCACCTCGTCGCCGGGGCCCACACCGACCGCCTGGAGGGCGAGCTTGATGGCGTTGGTGCCGTTGTCCACGCCGGTGCAGTGGCGGACGCCGTGGAGCGCGGCGAACTCCTCCTCGAAGCCGCGGACGCTCGCGCCGAGCACCAGCTGGCCCGAGTCGAAGACGGTCTCGACCGCGTCGAGGATGTCCTTGCGTTCCTGGTGGTATTCCGGCAGGTAGTCCCAGACGTACGTGGTCATGGGTGGGTCAGCCTCCAAGGCGTGGTGAATGGGGGGTGCGGGAGCAGCGCGGTCGGAGCGCCCGGTCAGAGCGCCCGGTCGCCCCAGGACTCGATGACGTCGCAGGCCGTCTCGACGCCCCGGTCGGCGCGCACGCGCTCACCGATCGCGGCGGCCCGCTGGGCCACGCCGGGGTCGCCGATCACGGTGTCGACGGCCTGGCGCAGCTTCTCCGCGGTCATCTTCTGGAAGGGCACCGGCGGTGCGGAGAGGCCCAGTTCGGCGATCCGGTCCGCCCAGTAGGGGCCGTCGGCCCAGCAGGGCACGGTCACGTGCGGAACGCCGGCGCGCAGCACGTCGGCCGTCGTGCCGAACGAGGCGCCGTGGATGACGGCGGCCACCTTCGGGAAGAGCCAGCCGTAGTCGACCTCCTGCACGCGGAACACGTCGTCGGACCCGGTGCCCTCCGGTCCGCCGACCACGATCAGCCGCCGCCCGGCGTGCCGCACCGCGTCGCGCACCAGGGCGAAGGTCTCCTCGCCGTACACCGGCCAGGCGCTGCCGAGGGCGAGCACCAGCGGCTTCGTACCGGCGTCGATGAAGTCGGCCAGACCGGCCGGGGGTTCCTGGTCGGGGCGCTCCCGGACCCAGTAGCCGGTGACGTGCGCGTGCGCGGGCCAGTCGGCCGGCGGGGGCATGAAGGCCGGGCTGTAGGGATAGAGGATGGGCTGCTCGACGCCGAGCCGACCGACGGGCGACTTCTTCACCGGCGCCAGGCCCTGGCGGGCGCGGAGCTTGTTGACCGCGGGGCGCTGCCAGGCCCATTCCATCTGCGCGGACAGGGTGTGGGTGAGCTTGGTGTACGCCGGACCCAGCGGCAGGTCCGGCGTCTTGTACGCGCGGAACTCGCGGGTCTCGGTGATCGGCCACCAGGAGACGGTGCCCCACGGGAGCCCGGGCCCGGCGTAGCCGGCGCCGCGCGGGATCAGCGAGGTGAGCAGGAAGTCGGCGCCCTCCGCGGCCTCCTGCATCTTCTCCAGGGAGTTCGTCACCTCGTCCATCGTGGGACGCTCCATGGCCATCGCCGTACGGATCGACGACGGGCTCTTGCGGATCGCCTTGATGACGGCGGGGGCCGCGAAGTAGTCGGCGCTGTTGCCGGGGATCTCCCGGAACTCCAGCCCGGCCTCTTCCACCATCGGCTTGAAGTCCACGGACGTGGCCACGGACACGTCGTGCCCGCGCCCGCGCATCCCGATCCCCAGCGCCACGAAGGGATGGACGTCGCCTCGCGTCCCGAACGTCTGCAATGAAACCTTCATCGGACCCTCTGCAAGTTCTTTTGGTACCACTGGACTGTGTCGGCTATGCCGCTCTTCAACGACCTCGGAGTGAAATCGACGACGCTGTGGAATCTTTCGAGGTCGAGCGCGCGACGTGCGGCTCCCACCGGTTTGTCCAGATCGAATCGGACGCCGTTCGTGCGCCCGGTCGCCGCGGCCAGAAGATGGGCCAGATCGCGGATCGAAATAGATTCCGGAGTACCGATGTTGAGCGTCTTGTGCTCCGCGGACTGAACCATACACAAGATCGCGCGCACGAGATCGTTGACGTGTATGAAGGTCCGGGTCTGACTTCCGTCGCCCCAGATCTCGACGTCCTCACCGGACGCCAACTTCATGAGCATGTTCGGAATGACGTGATTGGTGGTCGTACCGAAATCGTCCCGCGGACCGTACACATTGGTGGGGCGGGGCGTGTAGATGCGCATTCCGAATTGCTCGCGGTGGAGGTCCGCGGCGATTTCGGTGAACATCTTGGACATCCGGTAGCCGTTGGGCGAGAACTCCATGTGCCGGCGGTGGTCGTCCTCTTCCCGCATCGGCTCTTCGCTCTCGTACGAGTAGATCTCGGCCGAGCTGATGAGCACCACGTCCTGCGTCTTGCAGTGCCGGGCCATCTGCAGCACGTTGGAGACCATGCGGACGTTCTCGTCGAACATCCGGCCCGAGTGCTCCAGCAGGAACTCCATGTTGCCGTCGAGGGTGGCGCAGTTGATGACGGCGTCGACGTGCGGCACCGTCTCGGCGGCGGCCAGCAGCGCGTCGTAGTCGAGGATGTCGACGCACACGGTCGACAGGGCCTCGGTAGCGGGTAACTCGGCCCGCACCTCCGGCCTGTCGGTGCGGTACAGGCACAGGACGCGCGCGCCCCGACCGAGCAGCTCCTCGACGACGTGCGAGCCCACGAAACCGAGTCCGCCGGTGACCATGACGGTGCGGTCGGCCCAGTAGTCCGGTGTCATGTCAGCGGCGGGCAAGGTACGCCTCGACCTCGTCGGCGGCGCGGGTCGCCCCGCCGGCCGCACGGACCCGCTCCGCCATGTCGGCCACCCGCTGCCGGATCTCCGGGTCCTCGGCCGCCGTGAGCACGGCCGCGCGCAGGGCCTCGGGGGTGACCTCCTGCCGGGCGATCCGGACGCCGATGCCCAGCTCGGCGATCCGGCGGGCGTTGAAGTCGAGCTCCACCGACTGCGCGACGGCCACCAGGGGCGTGCCGGCGGCCAGCGACTCCATCGTGCTGCGGATGCCCGCGTGCGTCACGAAGACGTCGGCGTGCTCCAGCACGGCGAGCTGCGCCACCTGCCGGTGCACCTCGAAGTTGGCGGGCAGGTCACCGAGGTCCGCCGGGTCGACGTGGTCGCCGGTCGCCATCACCACGTGCCAGGGCAGGTCCGCGAACGCCTCGGCGCACGCGCGGTAGAAGTCCGGGCGCTCGTTGAAGAGCGTGCCGAGCGCGATCAGCAGCACGGGGGCACCGCCCTGCGGCGGGGTCCACGTCGGCCGGGTCGCGGGGGCGGCGAGGCCGGGGCCGACGAAGACGTAGCGGTCGTCGAAGGTCTCGGCGGCGGGCTGGAAGTCCGCGGCGACGCAGACCAGGTTGAGGTCCTCCGACGCGGCGAGGAAGTCACCGGGGCCCGGGGCGGGCAGGCCGTGTCCGGCCCGGAACTCGACGAGCTTCATGCCGAATTCGACCAGCGCCGGGTGCTGCGGGTCGATGGCGGGGAATTCCTCCGACAGCGCCTGGATCACGGAGAAGTGCTCGTTCGACGCGAGCAGCGGAATGATCTGCGCGGCCGGCGTCTCCCACTTCTCGGCGAGGGCCCGAGCGCCGAAGTTCATGAGCGTGTCGTACAGCACGAGATCGGGCAGGTCCGCGGCGAGTTCGCCCTCGGCGGCGGTCGCGACCGCGATGTTCTCCCGGAGGAGCTGGAGCGGACCCTTCACCATTTCTTCGGCCGTCATCTCCGCCGGCACGCTGCGGTTGGCGGGCCAGACCGATTCGTACGTGACGGCCTTGGCGCCGGCCGCCGAAACCGCTCCGGAGAACTGCTCCGTCGTGATGTACGTGATCCGGTGTCCTCGTCCCACCAGGTCGGCGACCACCGCGAGGGTGGGGTTCACGTGTCCTTGGTAGGGGGCGCCGAGTACGGCTATGTGCTTCTTCAAGGGAATGGCTCCAGTTCACCGCACGAATGCGCCGTTGCGCGAGCGTGCGAATCCGCGATCAAAGATCAGAGGTCGAATAGCAGAGGTCGAATATCAGAGGTCAGAGGTCGGGGATCGACGGCCGAGGACCGACGACGGAACCGACTTCTCGTACTGCCGGCCGGTGTCGAAACGAACCCTCAGGCCATTTCGTCGAGCCATGCCTCGACGACGCGCGCCGTGGCTTCCGCGTGCTCTTCCACGATGCCGAAGTGGTCGCTCGCCACTTCCCTGGCGGTGTGCTCCAGCTTCCAGTCGATGTGCAGCACGTGCGCCTGCTCCGGGTCGCCGGAGGCGGTCCACATCGGCTCGGTGGCACGGACGAGCAGGGTGGGCGTCTTGATGGGCTCGGGGCGCCAGGCGCCGAGAATCCGGTGGTATCCGCCCATGGCACTCAGGCGGGTGTCGTTCATGATGCCGCCGCCCAGCTTCGCCTCGCGGTCGAAGACCACGCCCAGCATCGCCACGCCGACGTCGTTGTTGACCTCGTCGTCGTCGGGCCAGGGCACGTCCAGCAGGACCAACGCCGCGGGTGCGGCGCCGATGTCCTCCAGGTGCGCGGTGACGGCGTGGGCGATCTGACCGCCGGCGGAGTGGCCCACGAGCACGAACGGATCGTCCCCGGCCGCCCGCACCAGTGCCTGCGCGTGGAGTTCGACGAGCGCCGCCATGTCGGCCGGGATGCTCTCGCCCTCCAGGTATCCGGGCTGCGGTACGACCGTCACGTCGCGCCGGTCACGGAAGTGCTCGGCGAAGCGGGTGTACTGCTGGGGACCCGCGGTCGCCACCACGGCGGGGAGGCAGAACAGCGTGGGCCGCGCCGGTCCGACGGCCAGCCGCACGGGCTCCGGCAGGTGCTCGGCGGCCGACCCGCTGTCGAAGGCGGCCCGAAGGCTCGACGCCGCCATGATCAGCTCGTTGCCCGCCGTGTGCTGCCCGTCGGCATGGGCCTGGCGGAACATCGCCTCGATGCCTCCGGCCGGCGCCGGGGCCCCCGTACCGGAGGTCGCCGGGCCGCCGGAGGGGTCGGACGCGTCGGGGGCGGTCAGCACCTTCTGCAGGTGGGCGACCACCGACGTGGGCTTCGTGTACTCGAAGAGGAACCCGGTCGGCAGGCGCAGCCCGGTGCGCGCACCGAGCCGGTTGCGCAGGTCCACCGACATCAGCGAGTTGAAGCCCTGCTCGAAGAACCCCCGGTGGAGGTCCACGGTCTCGGGCCCGGGGTGCCCCAGCACCACGGCCGTCTCGGCGCGCACCAGGTCCGACAGCAGCTGGGTCCGGTCCGCGTCGGCGAGCCCGATCAGCCGCCGCCGCAGGTCCGATCCACCGGCGGTGCCGGTCGCACCGGCCGATGCGGCGGTCCGCCGGGGCCCGCTCCGACGCACGGCGGGCCGCCCGGACCCCTCCTGCGGGGCCACGGCGTCACCACCGGGCCGGGCGGCGTCCGGCGGGGTCAGCGCGAGCGCCTCGACCGAGGCCACGGGGGCACCGGTCGCATCGGCCAAGGCGATCGAGTACGCGCCGTGTCGGCCGGTGGCCGTGATCCGCACCCGCAGCCTGGCGGCGCCGACGGCGTGCAGCGACACGCCCTGCCAGGAGGAGGGGACCCACGGTCCGTCCGCGCCCGTGTCGTCCCCCGCGCCCGCGAGGAACCGAGCGGCGTCCAGAGCGGCGTCGAACAGGGCCGGGTGCAGACCGTAACGGGCCGCCTCCCCTTGCTGCTCGTCCGCTCCGGGCAGGCTCACCTCGGCGAACACGTCACCGTCCGCCCCCTGCCAGAGGGCGTCCAGCTCCTCGTTCCGCACCGCCACGGCTCCTGCCGGCGGCCAGGACACCAGGTCCCAGTCCGGCGCCGAACCGTCGCCGGTCGCCAGCACGCCCGTGGCGTGGCACACCCACGGGGCGTCGGCCGATCCGGCCTCGGTCCGCGAATGGACGCTGAACTTGCGGCGCCCCGTCCAGTCCGGCTCCGCGGCCCGTACCCGGAGCTGGACACCACCCTGCGCGGGCAGTACCAGGGGTGCCGGGAGCGTCAGCTCGTCGACCACGTCGCAGCCGACCTCGTCACCGGCCCGCAGCGCCATCTCCACGAACGCCGTCGCGGGCAGCAGCACCGCGGCACCCTCCGCGCCCTGTGCGGGCAGCCACGTGTGCGCCTGCGCCGAGAGCCGTCCGGTGAGCACGATCCCGTCCGAGCCGGGCAGCTCGATCGCGGCGCCGAGGAAGGGGTGGTCGGCGGGCAGCAGGCCCACCGAGGCCATGTCACCGGTGACCGCGCCTCCGGCGTCGAGCCAGTACCGGCGCCGCTGGAACGCGTACGTCGGCAGCTCGACCCGGGCCGCACCCGTTCCCTCGAATACCTGCGACCAGTCGACGTCCACGCCCTGGACCCACACTTCGGCCAGCGAGGCATAGAACCGGTCCAGGCCACCGTCATTACGGCGCAAGGTGCCCGCCACGATCGCGGACTCGGCCTGGTCCTGAATGCTCATCGTCAGCACGGGATGCGCGCTGACCTCGACGAACGTGCCGTGCCCCTGCGCGACCAGATCCTCGATCGCACCCTGGAAACGGACCGTCTGGCGCAGGTTCCGATACCAATAGCCCGCATCCAGACCCGACGTGTCCAGCCAATCACCCTCCACCGTGGAGAAGAACGGCACCCGCGCGGCCACCGGCCGCACCGCCGCCAACACCTCGGCCAGCTCACCCTCGATCCGCTCCACGTGCGAGGTGTGCGACGCGTAATCCACCGCAACCCGGCGCGCCCGAACACCCTCCGCCTCGCACTCGGCCTGGAGCTCGTCCAACGCCTCCGGGTCACCAGCCACCACGACCGAGGTCGGACCATTCAGCGCCGCGACCTCAAGCCGCCCCGCCCAACGCACCAGACGGGACTCCACCTCCGCCAGCGGCAACGCCACCGACATCATCCCGCCCAGACCCGCCAGACTGCCCGCAATGGCCTGCGACCGCAGCGCCACCACCCGAGCACCATCCACCAGCGACAAACCACCCGCGACACACGCCGCAGCGATCTCACCCTGCGAATGACCCACCACAGCAGACGGCTTCACACCGAACGACTGCCACAGAGCGGCGAGGGACACCATCACGGCCCACGAGACCGGCTGGACCACATCCACCCGATCCAACGACGGCGCACCCTCACGCCCGCGCACCACCGACTCCAGATCCCAGTCCACGAACTCAGCCAACGCACGACCACACTCGGCCATCCGCTCCGCGAACACCGGCGAGGAATCCAGCAGATCCACCGCCATACCAGCCCACTGCGAACCCTGACCCGGGAACACGAACACCACCCGGCCACCGGACCCCGAAACCACACCCTCCACCAGACCCGAAGCCGGCAGACCCTCACTCAACGCACCCACACCAGAGGCGAGTTCACTCAACGCACCGCCGATCACCACGGCGCGGTTCTCGAACTCCGCACGCCCGGCAGCCAACGACCACCCCACGTCCACCGGCGACAGACCCGCACCACCGGCCCCGACGAGCGACGCCAGCCGTCCGGCCTGATCCCGCACGGCCTCGGTGCCACGGCCGGAGACCACCCACGGCACCGCCACCGGTGCCACGGGATCGGCAACCTCAACTTCAATCTCGGCCTCAGGGGCCTGCTCAAGAATCACGTGCGCGTTCGTACCGCTCACACCGAACGACGACACACCCGCACGACGCACCTGGTCAGCAGCACCGGGCACCCACTCGCGCGCCTCCGTCAGCAGCTCGACCGCACCCGCCGACCAATCCACCTTCGACGAGCGCTCACCCACGTGCAGCGACTCCGGCATGATCCCGTGCCGCAGCGCCTGGACCATCTTGATCACACCGGCCACACCCGCGGCGGCCTGCGTGTGACCGATGTTCGACTTCAACGAACCGAGGTACAGGGGCCGTTCGGCCGGGCGGTCCTGGCCGTAGGTCGCCAGCAGGGCCTGCGCCTCGATGGGGTCGCCCAGCGTCGTTGCCGTACCGTGCGCCTCGACCACGTCGACATCGGCCGCGGACACACCCGCACTCGCCAACGCGGCCCGGATCACCCGCTGCTGCGACGGACCGTTCGGCGCCGTCAGGCCGTTGCTCGCACCGTCCTGGTTCACCGCGGAACCACGGACGACCGCCAACACGGGGTGACCGTTGCGCCGGGCGTCCGACAGCCGCTCCAGCAGCACCATGCCGGCGCCTTCGCCCCAGCCCGTGCCGTTCGCGTCGTCGGAGAAGGGTCGGCAGCGGCCGTCCGACGAGAGGGCCCGCTGGCGGCTGAACTCCACGAACAGGCCCGGGGTGGACATGACCGTGACGCCGCCCGCCAGTGCGAGGGTGCACTCCCCCGCACGCAGCGCCTGGGCGGCCAGGTGCAGGGTGACCAGGGAGGAGGAACAGGCGGTGTCCACCGACACCGCCGGGCCTTCGAGGCCGAAGGTGTACGAGAGGCGGCCCGAGACCACGCTGGCGGAGATTCCGGTGGCGAGGTAGCCGTCGGACTCGTTGGGTGAGCGGAACAGCAGGGCGCTGTAGTCCTGGCCGTTCGTTCCGGCGAAGACGCCGGTCCGGCTGCCGCGCAGCGTGGACGGGTCGATGCCGGCCCGTTCGATCGCCTCCCACGAGGTCTCCAGGAGCAGCCGCTGCTGCGGGTCCATGGCGAGGGCCTCGCGCGGTGCGATGCCGAAGAACCCGGGGTCGAAGTCGGCCACGCCCTCCAGGAAGGAGCCCTCCCGGACGTAGCTCTTGCCGATGCGGTCGGGATCGGGGTCGAACAGGGTCGCCATGTCCCAGCCCCGGTCCTGCGGGAACTCGGTCACCGCGTCGCCACCGGAGGCCAACAACTGCCAGAGTTCCTCGGGGGAGTTCGCGCCGCCGGGGAAGCGGCAGCCCATCCCGACGATGACGATCGGGTCGTCGTCCGTCGCGGCGACCGGCGCCGACACGGTCCCGTCCGCGGCCCGCCCGGCACCGGCGTCGCCGTCCGCCCCGCCGGGGAGTTCGGCGCTCAGGTGCTGCGCGAGTGCGGTGGGCGTCGCGTAGTCGAAGACCAGCGTGGCCGAGAGTGCGAGACCGGTCGTGGCGGCGAGGTGGTTGCGCAGCTCGACGGCGGTCAGGGAGTCGAATCCGACGTCCTTGAAGGGCCGGTGGGCGTCGACGGCCTGGGCCGAGGCGTAGCCGAGCACCGTCGCCGCGCTGTCGCGCACCAGGTCGAGCAGGTGCTTGTGCCGGTCGGCCGGAGCCAGTCCGGTCAGCTGGTGGGCGAGGGCGTCCGCCGGGGTTCCCATGCGGGTGCCCGCCGTGGCGGTGCCCCTGGTCACCTCGCGCCGGACCGGGACCGGCACCAGGCTGCGCAGCAGGGCGGGGGTCTGGCCGGTGTCGCGCAGCGCGGCCAGGTCGAGGCGTACGGGGACGAGTGTCGGCCGCGCGCCGACGAGGCCCGCGTCGAACAGGGCCAGACCCTGCTCGGCGGAGATGGGCAGGATGCCGAGGCGTGCCATGCGGGTCAGGTCGGTGTCGCCGAGCCGTCCGCCCATGCCGCCGAGCTCGGGTCCCCACAGCCCCCAGGCCATGGAGACCGCGGGCAGTCCGAGGGTGTGGCGGTGTGCGGCCAGGGCGTCGAGGAAGGCGTTGGCCGCCGCGTAGTTGCCCTGACCGGCGCCGCCGAAGGGCGAGGCGGCCGCGGAGAAGAGCACGAAGGCGCGCAGGTCCAGCCCGGCCGTCAGTTCGTGGAGGTGCCAGGCCGCGTCGACCTTGGGCCGCAGCACCGCGTGCCACTGCCCCTCGTCCATGGTGGCGACCACCGCGTCGTCGACGATGCCGGCGGTGTGGACGACGCCGACGAGTCGGTCACCGAGCGCGTCCACGACGTCCGCCATGGCCTCGCGGTCGGCGACGTCGGCGGCGACCATCCGTACGGAGACGCCCAGCGCGGCCAGTTCGTCGGCCCACTGCTCGTCCCGGCCGGAGCGGGACACCAGCACCAGCTCGGTCACGCCGTGGGCGTCGACGAGGTGCCGGGTCACCAGGCGACCCAGTCCCCCGGTCGCGCCGGTCACCAGCACCGCCCCGGCGGCGAGGTCCAGGTCGGTGGCGGGCAGGGCGGGCACCACGGCGCGGCGCAGGCGGGGGAAGTGGGCACGCCCCTCGCGGACCGCGATCCGCGGCTCGTCCGACCCTGCTGCCGCCAGGCCCGTACGGAGCGTCTCCTGGTCGAGCCGGTCGGCTTCCAGCAGGACGAGGCGTCCCGGGTTCTCCGACTGGGCGGAGCGCACGAGGCCGCGGATCGACTCGGCCACGAGCTCGGCGTCCGTTCCCGGCGACGTCGCGGTGGCCACGATCAGTCGGGACGACGCCGCCTTCGGATCGGCCAGCCACTGCTGGAGGACCTCCAGGACGTGCTGCCCGACGGCGTGCACCCGCTCGGGCACGGAGCCGTCCGGATCGCCGGTCCCGGGTTCGAAGACGACGACGGGCGGTACCGCCCGACCGTCCGCCAGGTCGGCGTACGCGCAGCGCTCGTCCACGGCCGTTGCCGGGCCGCTCGCGGCGGGTACCCATTCGACCTCGAACAGGGCGTCGCGGCCGTAGGGGCGGTCGGTGGGCAGTGCCTGCGGGGTGAAGGTGCGCAGGGTGACGGCGCCGACGTCGAGCACCGGAGCACCGGTGTCGTCCGCGGCGCTGATGGCCACGGTGTCGGTGCCCTTGGGCGTGAGCCGTACGCGCAGCGAACTCGCGCCCTTCGCGTACGACCGTACGGTGGACCACGCGTGCGCCAGGCAGCTCGTGTCGGGGTCGAGGGCTGCGGAGAGGTCGGGGACGAGGCCGAGCCGCACGGTCAGCCGCAGTGCCGTCTCCAGGACCGCCGGGTGGACCCCGTACCGGTCGGAGTCGGCGCCGTCGGCGGACTCGGGCAGGCACAGGTCCGCGTACGCCCCGCCCTCGGACTCCCACACCGCCCGTACTCCGGGAAGCGTGAGGTCCGTCCTTTCGACGGCGTTCCGCGGCGGCCAGGACGTGAGGTCCGAGGCGGTGCGCGCCTCGCTCTCGTCCCACGCGCCGTCCCGGACGGCGAGCGTGGCGGTGGCGTGCTCGGTCCAGGCGTGCCGGTCGGTTCCGGTGCCCGCGCCGGGGTCGGTGTCGGTGTCGGCTTCCGTGGTGATCCGGGAGTGGACCCGTACCGGTCGCCGCCCGTCGGCGTCGGGGGCGTCCACGCTCAGCTGGAGGGTCGTGCTCCCCGCCGCCGGGAAGGTGATCGGTGCCGAGATGTCGAGCGCGTCGACGACCGGGGCGTGCACGTGCTCGCCCACGTGGGTGAGCACGTCGGCGAGCGCCGATCCGGGAAGTACGACGACGTCACCGATGCGGTGGTCCGCCAGCCACGGGTGCGTCTTGAGCGACAGCCGGGCGGTGTAGATGACCCCGTCCCGTCCCGCGACGTCCACGGCCGCCCCGAGCAGGGGGTGGTCGGCGGAGGTCAGGCCGACGGAGGTCACGTCGCCCCCGCTCCGCGGGTCGTTCTCCAGCCAGTAGCGCTGGCGTTGGAAGGGATAGGTCGGCAGGTCCACCCGGGACGCGCCGGTGCCCGCGAAGGCCTGGGTCCAGTCGACGGCGACGCCGTGCGTCCACGCACGCGCCACTCCGGTGACGAACGAGAGTTCCTCGCCTCGGCCCGAGCGCATCACGGGGAGGAAGACGCCGTCCGGCACACACTCCGCTCCCATCGCGCTCAGCACCCCCTCAGGACCCAACTCGACGAATACGGAGACGCCTTGAGTCCTGAGCGCCCGGGCGCCGTCGGCGAAGCGGACCGCTCCGCGCACGTGGCGCACCCAGTACTCCGGCGAACCCAACTCATCCGGCGTCGCCACCGTACCCGTCACGTTCGAGACCACGGGTATCCGAGCGGGCCCGTATGTCAGACTCGCCGCGACCTCGCGGAACTCCTCCAACATGGCGTCCATGCGCGGCGAATGGAACGCGTGCGACACCACCAGGCGCTTCGTCTTACGACCCTGGGCCTTGAGCGCCGCCGCCACCTCCAGCACCGCATCCTCGTCACCGGACAGCACCACCGACGACGGGCCGTTCACCGCAGCGATCGAGACCCGCTCCGCGTAATCGGCCAGCAGCTCGACGACATCGGCTTCCGACGCCTGCACCGCCACCATCGCGCCACCCGCGGGCAACGCCTGCATCAGACGACCGCGCGCGGCCACCAACCGGGCCGCGTCCTCCAACGACCACACACCCGCCACACACGCCGCGACCAACTCACCGATCGAGTGCCCGCCCACGAACTCCGGCCGCACGCCCCACGACTCGATCAGCCGGAACAGCGCCCACTCGACGGCGAACAGACCCGCCTGCGTGAACACCGTCTCATCGAGCGCGCCCTCAGCACCGCCCTCACCGAAGACGACCTCACGCACCCCACCCCGCACATGACCGGACAGCTCCCGGTCCAACACCCCACACACCTCGTCGAACGCCCCGGCGAACACCGGGAATCGCGCGTACAACTCCCGCCCCATACCGACCCGCTGCGAACCCTGACCCGAGAACAACACGGCCACCCGACCGCCACCCGCCACCGAGCCCGGACCCACCACCACACCCGGGACCGACTCACCGTGCGCCAACGCGGCCGCGCCGGCGACCAGTTCCTCGCGCCCGCCACCGATCACCACGGCGCGGTTCTCGAATTCGGCGCGCCCGGCCGCCAGCGACCAGCCCACGTCCACCGGGGACAGCGCCGCGTCGCCCTCGACCCGTGACGACAGCCCCGCCGCCTGCCCGCGCAGCCCCTCGGCCCCGCGCCCGGAGAGCACCCACGGCACGACCGCCGCAGCCGTGACCGGCGACGCCACCTCGGGCGCGGCTTCGAGCTCCGGGGCCTGCTCGATGATGACGTGGGCGTTCGTACCGCTCACGCCGAAGGAGGACACGCCCGCACGACGCGGACGCCCCTCGACCGCCGGCCACTCCCGCGCCTCGGCGAGGACCTCGACCGCACCCGCGGACCAGTCCACCTCGGACGACGGTTCGCCGACGTGCAGCGACTGCGGCAGGACGCCGTGCCGCATGGCCAGCACCATCTTGATGACGCCGCCCACTCCGGCGGCGGCCGCGGAGTGACCGATGTTGGACTTCAGCGAGCCGAGCCACAGGGGCCGGTCGGCGGGGCGGTCCTGGCCGTAGGTCGCGAGCAGTGCCTGCGCCTCGATGGGGTCGCCCAGCGTCGTGCCGGTGCCGTGCGCCTCCACCGCGTCCACGTCCGCCGCGGAGACCCGGGCGTCGGCCAGGGCCGCGCGGATCACGCGCTGCTGCGAGGGACCGTTCGGCGCGGTCAGACCGTTGCTCGCACCGTCTTGGTTCACCGCGGAACCACGCACGACCGCCAGCACGGGGTGACCGTTGCGCCGGGCGTCCGACAGCCGCTCCAGCACCAGGACTCCGGCGCCCTCGCCCCACGCCGTGCCGTCCGCGTCGTCGGAGAACGGTCGGCAGCGCCCGCTCGGCGACAGGGCGCCCTGGCGACTGAACTCCACGAACGCGCCGGGGGTGGTCATCAGGGTCACGCCGCCGGCGAGCGCGAGCGTGCACTCGTCGTTGCGGAGGGACTGGGCGGCCAGGTGCAGGGTCACCAGGGACGAGGAGCAGGCCGTGTCCACGGTCACCGCGGGGCCTTCGAGGCCCAGGAAGTACGAGACCCGGCCGGACAGCACCGCTCCGGACCTGCCGGTGCCCAGGTAGCCCTCGAGCCCCTCGGGGGTCTGCCGCAACAGGGCGCCGTAGTCGGAGCCGTTCGTACCGGCGAAGACGCCGGTACGACTCCCCTTGAGCGACTGCGGCGAGATGCCCGCCCGCTCCAGGGCCTCCCAGGACGTCTCCAGCAGCAACCGGTGCTGGGGGTCCATCGCCAGTGCCTCGCGCGGCGAGATGCCGAAGAAGCCGGGGTCGAAGTCGGTGACGCCCTCCAGGAAGGCGCCCTCGCGCACGTAGGTCTTCCCGTGGCGCGTGGGATCCGGGTCGTACAGGTCCTCGTCCCAGCCACGGTCGGTGGGGAACCCGGAGACGGCGTCGGTGCCGGAGTCCAGCAGGGACCACAGTCCCTCGGGGGACGTCACGCCCCCGGGGAAACGGCAGCCGATGGCGACGATGGCAATGGGCTCCCGAGAAGCCGCCGCGATCCGACGGTTCTCCTTGCGGAGGCGTTCGGTTTCTTTCAGCGACGTGCGCAGCGCTTCAAGAATCTTCTCAGGAGACGTATTACTCATTGCCAACTCCACGCAGGTACAGGCGTTCAGGAACGTTTGAGGCGATTCGAAGAATTCATGGATCAGACATCAGAATTTTCGAAGGCGATTCGGAGCAGGGCTTCCGCATCCATCGAGTCGATCGACTCCTCGTCGACCGGTCCCTGCTCGCCCTCACCTCCGGAAAGGGCTTCATTGCTCTCGAACTCCGCCAGCCGCAGCAGGATGTCCATGAGTCCCGCGTCCCGGATCCGGGCGAGCGGAATGGACGCCAGGGCTGCGCGCACCCGGGAGTCGTTGGGCTGTTCCCCGGCGTCCCCTTCGGCCTCCGGGACCAGACGGGTGCGCAGGTTGTCCGCCAGCGCGGCCGGACTCGGGTAGTCGAAGACGAGCGTCGCGGGCAGCGACAGACCGGTGGCGGCCTTCAACCTGTTGCGCAGCTCGACCGCGGTGAGCGAGTCGAACCCCAGCTCCTTGAACGCCCGGTCGGGATCCACCGCGTCGGCGTTCGGGTGCGCCAACACCCGTGCCACGTGGGTCCGTACGAGCACGAGCAGCTCGTGCGCCCGATCGGCGGGGGACAGTCCCGCCAGTCGCTCGCCCAACGAAACGGAGGAGGACCCGCCCGCACCCGATCCGGTCGGATCGGACGCCTCGCCGGAAGTCTCCAGGAGGCGCACGACCTCGGGAAGGTCCGAGATCAGCGGCGAGCGGCGGACGGTGGTGAACGACGACGCGAACCGCGCCCAGTCCACGTCCGCGACCATGGCGAACTCGTCGCCCCGGTCGAGGACCTGGTCCAGTGCGGCGAGGGCGTCCTCGGGTGCCATCGCCTCGAACCCGCTGCGATGGGCCCACTTGCCCCGCGTCTCCCCCGCCGCGAGGCCGTCTCCTGCCCAGCCTCCCCAGGCGATGGAGGTGCCGGGAAGTCCGAGCCCGCGACGCTGTTCCACCAACGCGTCCAAGAACGCGTTCGCCGCCGCGTAGTTGCCCTGACCCGCGCCACCCACAGCCCCCGCCATCGACGAGAACATCACGAACAACGACAGATCCAGACCCCGCGTCAACTCATCCAGATACCGCGCAGCATCCGCCTTCGACCTCAAAACGAACGCCAAACGCTCCGGCGTCAACGACCCGATCACACCATCATCGAGAACACCCGCCGTATGCACCACACCGGTCAGGGACGGCAGTTCACCGGTCGCCGACCGCTCACCCAACGAGGCGAGCAACCCGGCCACCTCACCATGATCACCCACATCACACGCAACCACCGAGACCCCGACACCCAAATCCGTCAGCTCCGCCCCCAGGACATCAGCCCCCGGCGCCAACGGCCCACGACGCGAAGCCAACACCACATGCTCCACCCCACGAGCAGCAAGCCAACGCGCCACATGCCCACCCAACGCACCCGTACCACCCGTCACCAAGACCGTGCCACGCCCCGACCAACCAACCGACGCCCCCGACACCCGCCCCGCACGCACCACACGCCGCACACGCACACCAGACGCCCGCACCGCAACCTGATCCTCACCCTCCACACCCGACAACACCCCACACAAACGCTCCACCACACGCCCATCCACCACCGACGGCAGATCGACGAGGCCACCCCACAACTCCGGATGCTCCAACGCCACCACCCGACCCAAACCCCACACCTGCGCCTGCACCGGAGCCGAAACCACCTCACCCGCCCCCACAGCACCACGCGTCACACACCACAAACGCCCCTCAACACCCACACCCACCAACGCCTGCACCAAAGCCAACGAACCCGCCAACCCACCACCGGACGACGACTCCCCCAACGCCAACAACGACAACACACCGCTGACGGCGCCGGATTCGGCCTCCAGGGCGCCGGCCACCGCCCCGGCCAAAGCGGCCGGGTCCGCCGGAGCCACCAGCCGGACGGGACGTGCGCCCCTCGCCGCCAGCCCCTGGATCAGGTCAGCCGTCCACGCGTCCTCGGCGAGACCTTCCGGAACCACGTAGAGCCACGTTCCGCTCAGCACCGGATCCGAGGCCGTGGACACCGGCTTCCACGCCACGTCGTATCGGCGGCCATCCGTCTCGGCCCCCCGACGGCGCTCGGTCCGCCACGCCGACAGCGCCGGCAGGACCTCGCTGAACGGCACGTCTGCCGACACGTCCAGCGTCGTGAGGAGCGAGGTCAGGTCCTCGCCCTCGACCGCCTCCCAGAACGCGGCCTCCGCCGGGTCGATGACCACCTCAGCAGCTACCGGGGCGTCGAGCCAGTACCGGCGCCGCTGGAACGCGTACGTCGGCAACTCGACCCGCGCCGCACCCGTCCCCTCGAACACCCGCGACCAGTCCACCTCGACACCCTGGACCCATACCTCGGCCAGCGAGGCGTAGAACCGGTCCAGGCCACCGTCATTACGACGCAGCGTGCCCGCCACCACGGCGGAATCGGCCTGATCCTGGACGCTCATCGTCAGTACCGGGTGCGCGCTGACCTCGACGAACGCCTCGAAGCCCTGCTCCCCCAACGCCTCCACCGCGCCCTGGAAACCGACCGTCTGGCGCAGGTTCCGATACCAATACCCCGCATCCAGACCCGACGTGTCCAGCCAATCCCCCTCCACCGTGGAGAAGAACGGCACCCGCGCGGCCACCGGCCGCACCGCCGCCAACACCTCGGCCAGCTCACCCTCGATCCGCTCCACGTGCGAGGTGTGCGACGCGTAGTCCACCGCAACCCGGCGCGCCCGAACACCCTCCGCCTCGCACTCGGCCTGGAGCTCGTCCAACGCCTCCGGGTCACCGGCCACCACGACCGAGGTCGGACCGTTCAGCGCCGCAACCTCCAACCGACCAGCCCAACGCACCAGACGGGACTCCACCTCCGCCAGCGGCAACGCCACCGACATCATCCCGCCCAGACCAGCCAGACTGCCCGCAATGGCCTGCGACCGCAGCGCCACCACACGAGCACCATCCACCAGCGACAAACCACCCACGACACACGCAGCAGCGATCTCACCCTGCGAATGACCCACCACAGCAGACGGCTTCACACCGAACGACTGCCACAACGCGGCCAGCGAGACCATCACCGCCCACGAAACCGGCTGGACCACATCCACCCGATCCAACGACGGCGCACCCTCACGCCCGCGCACCACCGCCTCCAGGTCCCAATCCACGAACTCAGCCAGCGCACGGCCGCACTCGGCCATCCGCTCGGCAAAGACGGGCGAGGAATCCAGCAGATCCACCGCCATCCCCACCCACTGCGAACCCTGACCCGGGAACACGAACACCACCCGGTCACGGACCCCATGAGCGGTGCCGGTGACCACTCCGGCCGGGGCGTCCTCGCCGCGCGCCAGCGCGGCCGTCGCGGCGGTCAGGCCGTTCCGGTCGCCGGAGACGAGCACCGCGCGGTGGTCGAAGGCGGCGCGGCCCGTGGCGAGCGAGAGGCCCACGTCGACCGGTGACAGGTCCGCACCGCCGGACTCGACGAGCGACGACAGGCGCGCGGCCTGACCGCGCAGCGCCTCGACGCCCCGGCCCGACAGCACCCACGGCACGGCCGACGGCGCCACGGGCTCCGACCCTTCGGCCGACTCCTCGCGCTCCGGGGCCTGTTCGAGGATGACGTGGGCGTTCGTACCGCTCACGCCGAACGACGACACGCCCGCACGACGGACCTGGTCAGCGGCGCCGGGCACCCACTCGCGCGCCTGGGTCAGCAGCTCGACCGCACCCGCGGACCAGTCCACCTTCGACGACCGCTCACCCACGTGCAGGGTCTGCGGCAGCACCCCGTTCTGCATCGCCTGCACCATCTTGATCACGCCGCCCACACCGGCCGCGGCCTGCGTGTGACCGATGTTCGACTTCAACGAACCCAGGTACAGCGGCCGCTGCGCCGGACGGTCCTGACCGTAGGTCGCGATCAGCGCCTGCGCCTCGATCGGGTCGCCCAGCGTCGTACCGGTGCCGTGCGCCTCCACCGCGTCCACGTCCGCCGCGGAGACCTCCGCGTTGGCCAGCGCGGCCCGGATCACCCGCTGCTGCGAGGGTCCGTTCGGGGCCGTGAGCCCGCTGCTCGCGCCGTCCTGGTTGACGGCGGAGCCCCGTACGACGGCCAGTACGGGGTGTCCGTGGCGCCGCGCGTCCGAGAGGCGCTCCAGGAGCAGCATCCCGACGCCCTCGGCCCAGCCCGCACCGTCGGCCGCGTCCGAGAAGGACTTGCAGCGGCCGTCCGGTGACATGGCCCGCTGGCGGCTGAACTCCACGAAGATGGTGGGGGACGACATGATGGCCACGCCGCCGGCCAGGGCCATCGTGCACTCGCCGCTCCGCAGGGACTGCACCGCCAGGTGCAGCGCGACCAGCGACGACGAGCACGCCGTGTCCACGGTCACGGCGGGGCCTTCGAGGCCCAGCGTGTAGGAGATCCGTCCGGAGGCGACGCTGCCCGCGCTGCCGTTGCCTATGTGGCCCTCAAAGCCTTCGGGAGCCGACTGCATCCGGGCGGCGTAGTCGTTGTACATCACGCCGGCGAAGACGCCGGTCCGGCTGCCGCGCAGCGTCTTCGGTTCGATGCCCGCCCGCTCCAGCGCCTCCCAGGAGGTCTCCAGGAGCAGTCGCTGCTGGGGGTCGGTGGCCAGGGCCTCGCGGGGCGACATGCCGAAGAACTCGGGGTCGAACTCCGCCGCTCCGTAGAGGAAGCCGCCCTCGCGGGTGTAGCTCTTCCCCTGCTGGTCCGGATCCGGGTCGTAGAGGTTCTCCACGTCCCATCCCCGGTCGGTGGGGAAGACCGAGACGGCGTCGGAGCCGTTCGCGACCAGGTCCCACATCTCGTCGGGCGAGGTGACGCCGCCGGGGTAGCGGCAGCTCATCGCCACGATCGCGATGGGGTCGTGGTTCTTGGCCTCCAGCTCCTCGAGTCGACGGCGTGCCTGCCGGAGGTCCGTGGTCGCCAGTTTGAGATAGGTGCGGAGTTTGTCCTCATTGGACATTCGAATTCAGCTCCCCGTGCATGTCGCGAAAAGAAGACGCGAAAAGAAAAACGGCCAGGTCCTACGTGCCTCGTTTCAGGATTTCCCCAGCTCGTTCTCGAGGGCGCTGAACAGTTCGTCGTCCGAAGCCGAATCGATGTCGCTGTCCGCGTGGTCGTCGTGCTCCGACCGCGCTCCGGCGGCGTCGCCGAGCCTGGCGAGGAAGGACTTCATCCGCACCATGACCTCGAGCCGCTTGATCTCGTCCCCGGCGAGGGCTTCGAGCAGGCCCTCCATCCGGTCCAGGTCCGCGGCGATGGCGGCCGCCGCCGGGCCCGCGCTCCCGCTGCCGTCCTCGTCGAGCTCGATCTCCGCACGGAGGTAGGTCGCGAGCGCGGCGGGGGTGGGGTAGTCGAAGATGAGGGTGACGGGCAGTCGCAGCCCGGTGGCCGCGTTCAGGCGGTTGCGGAATTCGACGGCCATGAGCGAGTCGAAGCCGAGCTCCATGAATCCGCGGTCCGGTTCGACGGTGGACGTGGTGGGGTGGCCGAGGATGGCCGCCGCGTCCTTGCGCACGAGCGACAGGAGCGTGTGCCTGCGGCCGGGCTCGTCGAGGGCGGTCAGTCGCTGCTTCAGCTCGGCCTCCCCCTCCGGCGCCGACGTCGTGGCCGCCCCCGTGCCCGCCGCGGCGGTGCGCCGCGCGGGCAGGCGCACCAGGCCGCGCATGACCGGCGGAACCGCGTCCGGGTCGGCCGGGCGGTTCAGCGCGGCGCGGTCGAACTGGATCGGCAGGACCGCGCTCCCGCCCGACCGCTGGGCGGCGTCGAGGAGTTCCAACGCCCGATCGGTCGCCAGCGCGGTCATGCCGCCGCGCGACAGTCGGCGGACGTCGGTTTCGGTGAGGCTCTCGGTCAGACCGGTGGTCTGGGCCCAGAACCCCCAGCCGAGGGCCAGGGCCGGACGGCCCTGCGCGCGCCGCTGCTGGGCCAGCGCGTCGAGGAAGGCGTTGGCGGCGGCGTAGTTGGCCTGCCCGGGGCTGCCGAAGGTCGCGGAGGCGGAGGAGAACAGCACGAACGCCGAGAGGTCCAGGTCGCGGGTCAGCTCGTCCAGGTGGATCGCCGCGTCGAGCTTGGGACGCAGCACCGTGTCGAGGCGCTCCGGCGTGAGGGAGGAGACGACGCCGTCGTCGAGGGTGCCCGCGGCGTGCACGACCGCGGTCAGCGGGTGCTCGGTCGGAACTCCGGCCAGTACCCCGGCCAGGGCGTCCCGGTCGGCCGCGTCGCACGCGGCCACCGTCACCCGCGCGCCCAGCGCTTCCAGCTCCGCCACCAGTTCGGCGGCGCCCGGGGCGCCCGCGCCGCTGCGGCTCACCAGGAGCAGGCTCCGTACACCGTGCGCGACCACCAGGTGCCGGGAGACCACACCGCCCAGGGTCCCGGTCGCGCCGGTGACGAGGACGGTGCCGGTCCCGAAGGCGGGCGCGGCGTCCGCCGTGCCCGGGTCGGCCGCGCTCACGCGGGCCAGCCTCGGGACGCGCACGTCGCCCGCCCGCAGGGCGAGCTGCGGCTCGTTCTGGTCGGCCGACCAGGCGAGCGCGCCCGGCAGGGCGTCCCACGAGGCCTGCGCGCCGTCGGTGTCCACCAGGACGAAGCGGCCCGGGTTCTCGGTCTGCGCCGAGCGCAGCAGGCCCCAGACCGGGGCCGCCGCGAGGTCCGTCAGCTCCGCGTCCGCTCCGGTGGCCACCGCTCCGCGCGTGAGGAGCACCAGGCGCGATCCGGCCGCCGCGAACCGCTCGTCGGACAACCAGGCCCGGGTCAGTGCGAGCGCCCTGCGCAGCTCGGTGCGGACGGCCGCGGCCGTGTCGTCGTCGGTCCGGCCGGTGTCGGTGGAGCAGTCGACGAGCACGACGGGCGGGAGCGCGTCGCCGGTGGCGAACGCGCCGCCGAGCGAGTCGAGGTCCTCGAAGGGCTTGACGTCCGTACGGCCGTCGCCGAGCGCGGAGGCCGCGCCGAGCGCGTCGCCGCCCACGATGGCCCACGGGACGGTGCCCGAACCGGCCCGCTCGTGCGGGACGGGGCGGTCCTGCCACTCGATGCGGAAGAGCGCGTCGTGGAGCCGCCCCGGGTCACCGGCGTTCCCGAGCCGCTCGGTGTCCACCGGTCGCATGACCAGGGAGTCCACCGAGGCGACCGGACGGCCGGTGTCGTCCGTCAGGGTCAGGGACACGGCGTCCGTGCCCGGCGTGGGCTTCATGGCCACCCGCAGGGCCGTGGCCCCGGCCGCGTGCAGCGCTACGCCGCGCCAGGCGAAGGGCAGCCGCGCCTGCGGTGCGGGGGCGTCGCCTTCGGCGTGCGCGGTCACCGCGGTCAGTCCCGCGGCGTGCAGCGCGGCGTCGAGCAGGGCCGGGTGGATGCCGAAGCGCTGGGCCTCGGCCTGCCGTTCCTCGGGCACCGCGATCTCGGCGAAGGTCTCCTCGCCGCGCCGCCAGGCCGCGCGCAGCCCCTGGAAGAGGGGGCCGTAGTGGTAGCCGAGCCCGGCGAACTTCTCGTACACGTCGGCGCACTCGACCGGGGTCGCCCCGGTGGGCGGCCACACGGTGAGGTCCTGGGCGGACGCCCGGGGAGCGGGGGCCCCGGGGGCCAGCACGCCGGTGGCGTGGCAGGTCCAGGTCTCGTCGTACTCGGTGTCCTGCGGCTTCGAGTGGACGCTCACCTCGCGCCGACCGGAGTCGTCCGCGCCGGTGACGCCCACGCGCAGCTGGAGGCCGCCCGTGTCGGGCAGCAGCAGCGGGGCCTGGAGCGTGAGCTCCTCGACCAGGTCGCAGCCGACCTCGTCACCCGCGCGGAGCGCCAGCTCCACGAACCCGGTGCCCGGCAGCAGGGTCGTGCCCGCGACCGCGTGGTCCGCCAACCACGGGTGCGTGCGCAGCGACAGCAGACCCGTGAACACCACGCCCGCGGACTCGGGCAGTTCGACCGCCGCTCCGAGCAGCGGATGTCCCGCCACGGACAGGCCCAGGCCCGACAGCCCGCCCTCCGCGACGCCTCCGGCGTCCAGCCAGTAGCGGCGGCGCTGGAAGGCGTACGTCGGCAGCTCGACGCGAGCGGCGTACGTCCCCTCGAACAGGGCGGCCCAGTCCACGTCCACGCCCTGGACCCACACCTCGGCCAGCGAGGTGAGGAAGCGGTCCAGGCCGCCGTCGTCGCGGCGCAGCGTGCTGGTCACGACGGCGGACGCGGCCTGCTCGCGGCTCTCCAGGGTCTCCAGGACGCCCATCGTCAGGACGGGGTGCGGGCTGATCTCGACGAACACGTGGTGTCCGTCGTCCGCCAGCGCGCGCACGCTCTCCTCGAAGCGGACCGGCTCGCGCAGGTTGCGGTACCAGTAGCCGGCGTCCAGCTGCGCGGTGTCGAGGACCCCCGCCGTCACGGCCGAGTAGTAGGGCACCTCGGCGGCGCGCAGCTCGACGCCGCGCAGCAGCTGCGCCAACTCCTGTTCCAGTACCTCGACATGGGCCGAGTGGGCGGAGAAGTCCACGCCGGGGACGATCCACCGCATGACGCCGGCCTTGGCCAGGACGGTCCCGAAGCGGGTCAGCGCGTCGGCGTCGCCGGAGATCACCACGGCCTTCGGGCCGTTCACGGCGGCGATGGAGATCGCGTCGCCGAAGGGCTCGATCTGCTCGCGCACCCATTCCTCGGAGGCCACGATCGACAGCATTCCGCCGCGTCCCGCGATGGCCAGCAGAGCGCGGCTGCGCAGGGCGACGACGCGGAGCGCGTCCTCCAGGGACAGCACGCCGGCCACGTAGGCGGCGGCGACCTCGCCCTGCGAGTGGCCCACGACGGCGGAGGGCCGCACACCGGCGGCGCGCCACATCGCCGCCAGCGACACCATCATCGAGAAGAGCGCGGGCTGCACGACGTCGACGCGCGCCAACGCGGTCTGGTCTTCGAGCACTTCGCGCAGCGACCAGTCGACCAGACCGCCCAGCAGCCGCTCGCACTCGTCCATCTGCGCGGCGAAGGCCGGCGAGGACTCCCACAGTTCGCGGGCCATTCCGACCCATTGCGAGCCCTGCCCGGGGAAGACGAAGGCGACCCGGCGGCCGGGGCCGGAGGTGGCCGGACCGGCCACCACGCCCGGGGCGGTCGTCCCGCCCTCGGCCAGCGCGCCCAGCCCCGCGACGAGGTCGTCGCGCGAGCCCGCGATGACCACGGCGCGGTTCTCCAGGGCCGCCCGCCCGGACGCCAGCGACCAGCCGACGTCCAGGGCGGAGGGCTGCGCGCCGTCGCGCACCCGGTCCAGCAGGCGCGCCGCCTGGTCGCGCAGCGCGGCGGCGCCGCGGCCCGACAGCACCCACGGGAGCGCGGGCGGTGCGACCTGGCGGGCCGCGGGCGCGGCGCCGGACGCGCGGTCCGGGTCCGGCGCCGCGGCCGGGTCGGCCGGGGCCTCGTACGCCGGGGCCTCTTCCAGGATCACGTGCGCGTTCGTACCGCTCACGCCGAAGGAGGAGACACCGGCGAGCCGGGGGCGTCCTTCGGTCCGCGGCCAGGCGCGCCGCTCGGTCAGCAGCTCGACCGCGCCCGCCGACCAGTCCACCTTCGTCGAGCGCTCGGCGGCGTGGAGCGTCTGCGGCAGTACGCCGTGCCCCATCGCCAGCACCATCTTGATCACGCCGGCCACACCGGCGGCGGCCTGCGTGTGGCCGATGTTCGACTTCATCGAGCCCAGCCACAGGGGCCGGTCGGCCGGTCGGACCTGCCCGTAGGTGGCGAGCAGCGCGTCGGCTTCGATCGGGTCGCCCAGCGAGGTGCCCGTGCCGTGCGCCTCCACGACGTCGACGTCCGAGGCCGAGGCCCGCGCGTTGGCCAGTGCCGCCCGGATCACGCGCTGTTGGGAGGGGCCGTTCGGCGCCGTGAGGCCGTTGCTCGCGCCGTCCTGGTTGACCGCCGAGCCGCGCACCACGGCGAGCACCGGGTGCCCGTTGCGGCGCGCGTCGGAGAGCCGCTCCAGCAGCAGCACGCCCGCGCCCTCGCCCCAGCCCATGCCGTCGGCCGAGTCGGCGAACGCCTTGGAGCGCCCGTCCGCCGCCAGCCCGCGCTGGCGGGCGAACTCCACGAAGGCGACCGGGGTGGACATCACGGAGACGCCACCGGCCACGGCCAGGGAGCACTCCCGGCGGCGCAGCGAGTGCACCGCCTCGTGCAGGGCGACCAGGGAGGACGAGCAGGCCGTGTCCACGGTCACCGCGGGGCCCTCGAGGCCGAGGAAGTAGGAGAGGCGTCCCGAGAGCACCGCGCCGGAACCGCCGGTGACCACGTAGCCGGCGACGTCCTCGGTCACCGCTCCGGCGCCCGGGCCGTAGTGGGAGGGCGTGCCGCCCACGAAGACGCCCGTCTGGCTGCCCTTGAGCGATGTCGGGTCGATCCCGGCGCGCTCGATCAGCTCCCACGAGGCTTCGAGGAACAACCGCTGCTGCGGGTCCATCGCCAGCGCCTCGCGGGGGGCGATCGCGAAGAAGCCCGCGTCGAACTCGGCCGCGTCGCGCACGAAGCTGCCTTCGTTCACGTACGTGGTGCCCGTCCGCCCCGATGCCCCGTCGGGGTCGTAGAGCGCCTCGATGTCCCAGCCCCGGTCACGCGGGAGCGGGCCGGTGGCGTCGGTGCCCTGGGCGAGCAACTCCCACAGCTCTTCGGGGGAGTTCGCGCCTCCGGGGAACCGGCAGCTCACCGAGACGATCGCGATGGGCTCCTGCTCGCGCCCCTCCTGCTCCTGCAGTCGCGCCCTCGTCTTCTGCAGGTCGGTGGTGACCCACTTGAGGTACTCCCGGAGCTTGTCCTCGTTCTCCGTCATGACTTACCGAACTCCTGGTTGATGAAGTCGAATAGTTCGTTGTCCGTGACCGCGTCGAGCTGGTTCTCCGCGGGCCGGCCTTGCGCTGTGTCGGGGAGTCCCGCCGTCGATCCGTCGAGCCTCGACAGGAGGACGTGCAGGCGGGAGGAGAGCGTGGACCGCAGGTCCTCGTCCTCCGCGGGGATGGAGAAGAGCGCCGCTTCCAGCTTGTCCAGCTCGGCGATCGCGGAGCCGGGCGCACCGGCCGCGGTGCCCGCGAGCTGGGCCCGCAGGTGGGCGGCGAGGGCCTGCGGCGTCGGGTGGTCGAAGACCAGCGCCGTGGGCAGCCGCAGTCCGGTGGCGTTCTGCAGCCTGTTGCGGAGTTCGACGGCGGTCAGCGAGTCGAATCCGAGCTCCTTGAACGCCCGGTCCTCGCCCACCGCGTCGGGTCCCTCGTAGCGCAGTACGGCCGCGGCGGCCGAGCGCACCAGGTCGAGCAGCGTGCGGTCGAGCTCGGGTCCGCTCATCGCGGCGAACCGGTCGGCGGGCGAGGTCGACTCGCCGTCGGCCGGGTCCTGCGCGCCGGTCGATCCGGCCGCCTCGGACTGCTGGAGCGCCCGCTGGGCCTGCGGCAGGTCGTCGAGCAGCGGCCGCGGCCGGGCCGCGGTGAATCCGGGCGCGAAGCGCGACCAGTCCACGTCCGCCACCACGGCGCAGGTCTCGTCGTGGTCCAGGGCCTGCTGCAGCGCCGCGATCGCCAGGTCCGGGTCCATCGCGAGCACCCCGAGGCGGGCCATGTGCTCCTCCGCCCCGTTGTCGACCAGCATTCCCGCTCCGCGCCACGCACCCCACGCGACCGACGTCGCGGGCAGGCCGCGGGAGCGGCGCCGCTCGGCCAGTGCGTCGAGGTGGGCGTTGGCGGCGCCGTAGGCGCCCTGCCCACCGGCGCCCCACACACCGGCGTTCGAGGAGAAGAGGACGAAGGCGTCCAGCTCCTCGCCTTCCAGCAGCTCGTCCAGGTTGTCGGCGCCGGTCACCTTGCCCGACGCGGCGTCGGCGAGCGTCACCAGGTCGGTCGCGTCGAGCGTCGCGCTCGGCGCCACGCCCGCGGTGTGCACCACCGACCGGACGGGGGACCCGTCGGCCCGCAGTCCCTCCAACAGCGCGGCCAGCGCGGCACGGTCGGCGACGTCGCACGCGGCGATCGTCACCCGGGCGCCCGCCTCCGTCAGCTCCCGCGACAGTTCCTCGGCGCCCGTGGCCGCCCTGCCGTGACGGCTGGTCAGCACGAGGTGCTCCGCTCCGCCCCGGGCCAGCCAGCGGGCGACCTGCCCGCCCAGCGCGCCGGTTCCACCGGTGATGAGGACCGTGCCGCGCGGCTTCCACCCGCGTGCGGCCCGCGTCTCACCGAGCGGTGCGTGCACGAGCCGCCGTGCGAAGAGGCCCGCCGTGCGGAGTGCGAGCTGGTCCTCGGGACCCGCCGCGCCGCCCAGCACGCCGGAAAGCCGCGCCAGGACCCGCGGGTCGGGGTTCTCGGGAAGGTCGATCAAGCCGCCCCAACGCTGCGGGTGTTCCAGACCGGCGACCCGGCCCAGCCCCCAACTCCGGGCCTGCGCCGCGCTGACGGCGGCGCCGTCCGCGCGCCCCGTGGACACCGCGCTCCGCGTCGCCAGCCACAGCGGCGCCGCCAACTCGGCGTCGCCGAGGGCCTGCACGAGGTGCAGGGTGCCGGCCAGGCCCGACGGTACCGCCGGGTGCGCCGGGTGCGGGGCCTCGTCGAGGGCGAGCAGCGAGAGCACGCCGCCGATCGCGTCGGCGACGCCGTGCCCGGCCAGGGTCTCCCGTACGCGCCCGGCCAGCCGCGACCGGTCGCCTTCCGCGGGGTCCCAGAGGAGCGGGACGACGGACGCGCCGCCGTCGGTCAGCGCCCGGGCGGCCGCTGCGGCCCACGGCGAATCGGCGTCCCCGGAGGGGACGACGAGCAGCCACGTGCCGGTCGCGGACGTCGCGGCCGCCGCCGGGTTCTCCGGCACCTGCTTCCAGGTGACGCGGTAGCGCCAGCCGTCGAGCGTCGTGCGGGTACGTCCTTGGCGGCGCCAGGAGGAGAGCGCGGGGAGCAGGCTGCCGAGCGACGACTGCTGGTCCTCGTCCTCGACCGCGAGGGTCGTGGACAGCGACTGCAGGTCGCCGTTCTCGACCGCCTCCCAGAACTGGGCGTCCAGCCGTCCGGCCGCCGTGTCCGCCGACGCGCCCGCACCGGCGGCCGCCTCCGCGGCCGGTGCCTCCAGCCAGTACCGGCGCCGCTGGAAGGCGTACGTCGGCAGGTCCACCCGGCGCGCGCCGGAACCGGCGAACGCCTGCTCCCAGTCGACGTCGGTGCCCTGGACCCAGACCTCCGCCAGGGAGGTCAGGAAGCGGTCCAGGCCGCCGTCGTCGCGCCGGAGCGTGCCGCAGACCACGGGAGGAGCCGTCGGGCCCTGCCCGGAGACCTCCAGCGTGTCCTGCACGCTGACGGTGAGGACGGGGTGGGAACTCACCTCGACGAAGGTGGCGTGCCCCTGTTCGGCCAGCGTCTCGATCGCGCTGCGGAAGTGGACCGTCTCGCGCAGGTTCTGGTACCAGTACCCGGCGTCGAGGCCGGTGGTGTCCATCCATTCCCCCTTCACGGTCGAGAAGAACGGCACCCGCGAGGCCTTCGGCCGTACGGCCGCCAGCACCTGGGCGAGTTCGTCCTCGATCCGCTCCACGTGGGAGGTGTGCGAGGCGTAGTCGACGGGGATCCGTCGGACCCTGATCTCGTCCGCCGCGCAGGAATCCGTCAACTCGTCCAGCGCGGACGGGTCACCGGCCACCACGACCGAGGTGGGGCCGTTGACGGTGGCGATCGAGAGTCGGCCGTCCCACGCGGCTATGCGCTCGGTCGCTTGCTCAACAGACAACTGCACCGATGCCATCCCTCCGTGCCCGGCCAAACTCCCGGCAATGGCTTGCGACCGCAATGCCACCACCCGAGCACCGTCCTGCAAGGACAGCCCGCCCGCGACGCAGGCGGCGGCGATCTCGCCCTGCGAGTGTCCCACCACGGCAGCCGGCTCCACGGCGAACGACTGCCACAGCGCGGCCAGTGAAACCATCACCGCCCACGAGACCGGCTGGACCACGTCGACCCGCTCAAGTGACGGGGCGCCAGGCGCCGCACGGACAACGGCCTCCAGGTCCCAGTCCACGAACTCGGCCAGGGCCCGGCCGCACTCGGCCATCCGCTCGGCAAAGACCGGAGCGGAATCCATCAGATCCACCGCCATACCGGCCCACTGCGAACCCTGACCCGGGAACACGAACACCACCCGGCCACCGGACCCGGAAGCGGCGCCCTCCACGAGGCCGGAAACCGACTCCCCGCGGGCGAGTGCCGCGAGGCCCGTGTCCAGGCCCGCACCGCTGCCGACGACCACCGCGCGGTGCTCGAACACCGACCTGCTAGTGGCGAGCGACCAGCCGACGTCCACCGGCGACAGCTCTACGTCGCCCCGCACGAGCGAGCCCAGCCGCGCCGCCTGATCCCGCAGGGCCTGCGCGCTGCGGCCCGACACGATCCACGGCACGGTCACCGGACGGGCGGAAGCCTCCGCCCCTTCGGCCCGTTCGGCCACGTCGGCCGCCTCGGCCCCGTCGGCCGGACCCGCACCGAGCGCCCGGGGCGACTCGGCGGGCAGGTCCGCGGGCTGTTCGAGGATCACGTGCGCGTTGGTGCCGCTCACGCCGAAGGACGACACACCCGCACGACGGGGGCGGCCTTCCTCGCGCGCCCACTGCCGCGGCTTGCTCAGCAGCTCGACCGCGCCCGCCGACCAGTCCACCTTCGACGACGGCGCGTCCGCGTAGAGCGTCTCCGGCAGGACGCCGTGGTGCATCGCCTGCACCATCTTGATCACGCCGGCCACACCGGCGGCGGCCTGCGCGTGACCGATGTTGGACTTCAACGAGCCCAGCCACAGCGGCCGTTCGGCCGGACGGCCCTGGCCGTAGGTCGCCAGCAGGGCCTGCGCCTCGATCGGGTCGCCGAGCGTCGTACCCGTACCGTGGGCCTCCACCACGTCCACATCGGCGGCGGACACAGCCGCGTTCGCCAATGCGGCCCGGATCACCCGCTGCTGCGAAGGGCCGTTCGGCGCGGTCAGACCGTTGCTCGCACCGTCCTGGTTCACCGCGGAACCACGCACCACCGCCAACACGGGGTGACCGTTGCGCCGGGCGTCCGACAGCCGCTCCAGCAGCAACATGCCCGCGCCCTCGGCCCATCCGGTGCCGTCCGCGCCGTCCGAGAAGGACTTGCAGCGGCCGTCCGGGGACAGTGCCCGCTGCCGGCTGAACTCGACGAACGTCATCGGCGTGGACATCAACGTCACGCCGCCCGCCAGGGCGAGCGTGCACTCACCGTTGCGCAGTGCCTGGGCCGCCAGGTGCAGGGAGACCAGCGACGACGAGCACGCGGTGTCGACCGTGACGGCCGGGCCCTCCAGGCCGAAGGTGTACGAGAGGCGGCCGGAGGCCACGCTGCCCGCGCTGCCGTTGCCGAGGAAGCCCTCGAACCCCTCGGGCACGGTCCGCAGCCGCGAACCGTAGTCGTTGTACATCACACCGGCGAAGACACCGGTGCGGCTGCCGCGCAGCGACTTCGGGTCGACGCCCGCGCGTTCGAACGCCTCCCACGCGATCTCCAGGAGCAGTCGCTGCTGGGGGTCGGTGGCCAGTGCCTCGCGCGGCGACATCCCGAAGAACTGCGGGTCGAACTCCGCTGCCGCGTGCAGGAAGCCGCCCTCACGGGTGTACGTCTTGCCCTGCCGCTCCGGGTCCGGGTCGTAGAGGTCCGCGTCCCATGCCCGGTCCGTCGGGAACTCCGAGATCGCGTCCACGCCACCGTCGACCAGGTTCCACAGCGCCTCGGGAGAGTCGACGCCGCCGGGATAGCGGCAGCCCATTCCCACGATGACGATCGGGTCGTCGAGGTCGCCCGCCGGGGAAGGCACGAGGACGCCCACCGATGCGGTCGAGAGGTCTCCCGCTCCGAAGAGTTCGGTGTTCAGGTGGGTGACGAGAGCACCGGGCGAAGGGTGGTCGAAGACGAGCGTGGCGGGCAGGCGCAGCCCGGTCGCCGCATTGAGCCGGTTGCGCAGCTCCACCGCGGTCAGCGAGTCGAAGCCCAGCTCCTTGAAGGCCCGCCCGTCCTCGATCGCATCCCCCGAACCGTGCCCGAGAACGGTCGCGATCAGCCCGCGCACGAACTCCGACAGCGCACGCGTCCGGTCGCCCTCGAGCAGCCCGGACAGCCGCTGGACCAGCTCCTTCGCGGCTCCGCCCTGCTCCGCAGCGCGCGCCCGGCGCACCGGACCGCGGACCAGCCCGCGCAGTACGGCGGGCAGCTCGGCGCCCAGCTCGCGCAGCATCGCCTGGTCGAAGCGCACCGGCAGCAGCAGCGCCTCGTCCGCCGCGAGAGCGGCGTCGAAGAGCGCCAGACCGTCCTGCGAGTCCAACGCGACCAGACCCGAACGCGCCACGCGCGCCAGATCCGCCCGGCCCATCTCGCCCGTCATCCCGCTGCTCTGCCGCCACAGCCCCCATGCGAGCGAAGTGGCCGGCAGGCCCTCCGCACGCCGTACGGTCGCCAGCGCGTCCAGGAACACGTTCGCCGCGGCGTACCCGCCCTGGCCCGCGCTGCCCAGCACGCCCGACGCCGAGGAGAACAGCACGAACGCCGACAGGTCGAGGTCGCGCGTCAGCTCGTGCAGGTTCCACGCCGCGTCCACCTTCGGACGCAGGACCCGCTCCACGCTCTCGACGTCCAGGCCCGTGATCAGCCCGTCGTCCAGCACACCCGCGGCGTGCACGACCGCGGTCAGCGGGTGCTCGGCCGCGACCCCCGCCAGTGCGGCGGCCAGCGCGTCCCGGTCGGCCACGTCGCACGCGGCCACCGACACCCGTGCGCCCAGCGCCTCCAGCTCCGCCACCGACTCCGCCGCACCCGGGGCGTCCGCCCCGCTGCGACTCACCAGCAGCAGGTGCCGCACACCGTGCTCCAGCACCAGGTGCCGGGCCACCACACCGCCGAGCGTCCCGGTGGCACCGGTCAGCAGCACCGTGCCGGCCGGGTCCCATTCCCGCGCCTCCCGCGGTACGGGCGCAGTCGCCCGCAGCAGCTTCGGCACGCGCACGACACCGTCGCGCACGGCCAGCTGCGGCGCGTCGGAGGACAGCAGCCCGTCCGGCAGCCCGCTGGCTCCGTCGGTGTCGACGAGCACGAACCGGCCGGGGTTCTCCGTCTGCGCCGAGCGCAACAGCCCCCAGACCGGGGCCGCGCCCGGATCGGTCACCGTCTCCTCGGGTCCGGCCGCCACCGCACCGCGCGTCACCAGCACCAGACGCGATCCGGCCTCCTCGAACCGCTCGTCCGCGAGCCACGCCTGCGCAAGCGCCAGGGCGCGGTGCACGGCCTCGTGGGCGGCCCGAGCGGTCCCGCCGGTCCGTGAGACGAAGGGGACGAGTACGACGTCGGGAACAGCGGCGCCGTTCTCCACGGCCGCGCTCAGCTCCGCGAGATCGGCGTGCACCGCGGCCCCGGGAACTCCGAGTCCGGTCTCCGTACCCGGGGTCCCGATCACCGCCCACGGTCCGCGCCGGGCCGCCAGGGCGGCCTCGTGCGTGGTCACCTGCGGCGCCTGGGCCCACTCGACCCGGAACAGCGCTTCGTCCGTCCCGCTACGGGCCGCGTTCGCGATCTGGTCGGGGTCCATGGGCAGCAGGACGAGGGACTCGACCGCCGCGACCGGCTGCCCGGTGCTGTCGGCGACCGTCACCGACACCGAGTCGTCGGCATCGGCGGGCGCGAGGCGCACCCGCAGGGCCGCCGCGCCGCTCGTGTACAGGGACACACCGCGCCACGCGAAGGGCAGCCGCGGCCGACCGTCGGAGAAGATGCCGCTCAGCCGCAGACCGTGCAACGCCGCGTCCAGCAGCGCCGGGTGCAGCCCGAACTGGGCGGCGTCATCCTGCGCGTCCTCGGGCAGCACCGCTTCGGCGAACACCTCGTCGCCGCGGCGCCAGGCCGCCCGTACGTTCTGGAACATCGGGCCGTAGCCGTAGCCGTCGGCCTCGAAGTCCTCGTACATGCCGTCGGTGTCCAGCGCCACCGCGCCCTCCGGCGGCCAGACCGCCAGATCGGCCACGGGCTGCGCGGCACCGGTCGTCAGCGCACCCGTCGCGTGGCACGTCCATTCCGTGTCGGTGTACGCGTCGGCGGCTCGCGAGTACACGCTGAACGTACGCCGACCCTGCTCGTCCGACGCGGCGACGGTCATGCGCAGTTGGACGCCGCCCTTCTCGGGCAGCACCAACGGGGCCTGGAGCGTGAGCTCCTCGACCACGTCGCAGCCGACCTCGTCACCCACGCGGACCGCGAGTTCCACGAAGCCCGTCCCCGGCAGCAGCACCGTGCCCGCGACCGCGTGGTCCGCCAGCCACGGGTGCGTGCGCAGGGACAGCCGCCCCGTGAACACCACGCCCGCGGAATCCGGCAGCTCCACCGCCGCGTCGAGCAGCGGGTGTCCCGCCACCGCGAGGCCCAGACCCAGGCCCGAGAGCCCACCGTCCGCAGCGCCTCCGGCCTCGAGCCAGTAGCGGCGCCGCTGGAACGCGTACGTCGGCAGCTCGACCCGCGCCGCACCCGTCCCCTCGAACACGCCAGCCCAGTTCACGTCCACGCCCTGGACCCACACTTCGGCCAGCGAGGCGTAGAACCGGTCCAGGCCGCCGTCGTTACGACGCAAGGTGCCCGCCACGATCGCGGACTCGGCCTGGTCCTGAATGCTCATGGTCAGTACGGGGTGCGCGCTGACCTCGATGAAGGTGCCGTGACCCTGCGCGACCAGGTCCTCGATCGCGCCCTGGAAACGGACCGTCTGGCGCAGGTTCCGGTACCAGTACCCGGCGTCGAGACCCGACGTGTCCAGCCAGTCCCCCTCGACCGTGGAGAAGAACGGCACTCGTGCGGTCATCGGCCGCACCGCCGCCAACACCTCGGCCAGCTCGCCCTCGATCCGCTCCACGTGCGAGGTGTGCGACGCGTAGTCCACCGCCACCCGGCGGGCCCGAACACCCTCCGCCTCGCACTCGGCCTGGAGCTCGTCCAACGCCTCCGGGTCACCGGCGACGACGACCGAGGTCGGACCGTTCAGCGCCGCGACCTCCAACCGCCCCGCCCAACGCACCAGACGGGACTCCACCTCCGCCAGCGGCAACGCCACCGACATCATCCCACCCAGACCCGCCAGACTGCCCGCAATGGCCTGCGACCGCAGCGCCACCACACGAGCACCATCCACCAGCGACAAACCACCCGCGACACACGCAGCAGCGATCTCACCCTGCGAATGACCCACCACAGCAGACGGCTTCACACCGAACGACTGCCACAGCGCGGCGAGGGAAACCATCACCGCCCATGAGACCGGCTGGACCACATCCACCCGCTCCAGCGACGGCGCACCCTCACGTCCGCGCACCACATCCAGCAGATCCCAGTCCACGAACTCAGCCAACGCACGACCACACTCGGCCATCCGCTCGGCAAAGACCGGAGCGGAATCCAGCAGATCCACCGCCATACCAGCCCACTGCGAGCCCTGACCCGGGAACACGAAGACCACCCGGCCACCGGACCCCGAGACCACACCCTCCACCAGACCCGAAGCCGGGAGACCCTCACTCAACGCACTTACACCAGAGGCGAGTTCACCCAGCGCGCCGCCGATCACCACGGCGCGGTTCTCGAACTCCGCACGCCCGGCAGCCAACGACCACCCCACGTCCACCGGCGACAGACCCGCACCATCGGACTCGACGAGCGACGCCAAGCGCGCCGCCTGACCGCGCAGCGCCTCGACGCCCCGGCCGGAGACCATCCACGGCACCGCCACCGGCGCCACGGAGTCCTGCGCCACCGGCTCGGCCACCTCGGCCTCGGGGGCCTGCTCAAGGATCACGTGGGCGTTCGTACCGCTCACGCCGAACGAGGACACGCCCGCACGACGGACCTGGTCAGCAGCGCCGGGCACCCACTCGCGCGCCTCCGTCAGCAGCTCGACCGCACCCGCGGACCAGTCCACCTTCGACGACGGCTCGCCGACGTGCAGCGTCTCCGGCAGCAGGCCGTTGCGCATCGCCTGCACCATCTTGATCACGCCGCCCACACCGGCCGCGGCCTGCGCGTGTCCGATGTTCGACTTCAACGAGCCCAGGTACAGGGGCCGTTCGGCGGGGCGGTCCTGGCCGTAGGTCGCGATCAGTGCCTGTGCCTCGATGGGGTCGCCCAGCGTCGTACCGGTGCCGTGCGCCTCCACCGCGTCCACGTCCGCCGCGGAGACCCGGGCGTCTGCCAGGGCCGCGCGGATCACGCGCTGCTGCGAGGGGCCGTTGGGCGCGGTCAGGCCGTTGCTCGCGCCGTCCTGGTTCACCGCGGAACCACGCACGACCGCCAACACGGGGTGACCGTTGCGCTGTGCGTCCGACAGCCGCTCCAGCAGGAGCACGCCCGCGCCCTCGGCCCAGCCCGTACCGTCCGCCCCGTCCGAGAACGACTTGCAGCGGCCGTCGACGGCCAGTCCGCGCTGGCGGCTGAACTCCACGAAGACCATCGAGGTGGCGAGTACGTTCACGCCGCCCGCCAGGGCGAGCGTGCACTCGCCGTTGCGCAGCGACTGCACCGCCAGGTGCAGTGCCACCAGCGACGACGAGCACGCCGTGTCCACCGTGACCGCGGGACCTTCGAGGCCCAGCGTGTACGCGACACGGCCCGAGATCGCCGAGGTGGTGCTGCCGGTCAGGTAGTAGCCCTCGCTGCCTTCGCCGGACTGCTCCATGCCGAAGGCGTAGCCCTGTGCCGCGGCTCCGGTGAACACGCCCGCCCGGGATCCGCGCACGTCGGCGGGGTCGATGCCGGCCCGCTCGAAGGCCTCCCACGAGGTCTCCAGGAGCAGTCGCTGCTGCGGGTCCATGGCGAGGGCCTCGCGCGGCGAGATCCCGAAGAAGCCTGCGTCGAAGTCGGCGGCGGTGTGGAGGAAGCCGCCGCTGCGGACGTACGACTTGCCCGGACGGTCGGGGTCGGCGTCGTACAGCGCGTCCAGGTCCCAGCCCCGGTCGGTCGGGAAGTCGGTGATGCCGTCGCCGCCCGCGGCCAGCAGGTCCCACAGCGCCTCCGGGGACGCGACGTCGCCCGGGAAGCGGCAGCTCATGCTGACGATGGCGATCGGGTCGTCCGTCCCCGGGGCGGACGCGTGCGGCAGGACCGCCGTGGCGTCGGCCCGGGCGCCGAGGAGTTCCTCGCGCAGGTGTCGCGCGAGCGCGGCCGGAGTGGGGTGGTCGAAGACGAGCGTGGCGGGCAGGCGCAGCCCGGTCGCCGCGTTCAACCGGTTGCGCAGTTCCACCGAGGTCAGGGAGTCGAAGCCGAGCTCCTTGAACGCGCGGCTCTCCTCCACGGCCGTCGCTGATCCGTGGCCGAGGACCACCGCGACGTGACCGCGCACGAACTCCGTGAGCTCCACGAGCTGTTCGGCTTCGGGAAGGCCGGCCAGCTGTCGGGCGAGCCCGGTGGGCGCGGCCGAGGTGCCGGTGGACGCCGTGGCCCGGGCGCGCTGTACGGGGCCCCGGACGAGGCCGCGCAGCAGTGCGGGTACGGGCGTGCCGGAGGTCCGCAGCGCGGCGGGGTCGAGCCCCACCGGCAGCAGGAGCGGCTCGTCGGTGGCGACGGCGGCGTCGAAGAGCGCCAGGCCCTGGTCGTTCGAGAGCGCGGTCAGTCCGGAGCGTGCGATGCGGGTGCGGTCCGCCTCGCCCAGCTCGCCCGTCATCGTGCTGCTCTGCTCCCACAGGCCCCATGCAAGCGACGTGGCCGGCAGGCCCTCGGTGCGACGGACCGCCGCGAGGGCGTCGAGGAAGACGTTCGCCGCCGCGTAGCCGCCCTGTCCGGCATTGCCGAGGACGCCGGAGACGGAGGAGTAGAGGACGAAGGCCGACAGGTCCAGGTCACGCGTCAGTTCGTGGAGGTTCCACGCGGCGTCGACCTTCGGGCTGAGCACGCCGTCGATCCGCTCGGGGGTGAGCGCGTGGATCATTCCGTCGTCGAGGACGCCGGCCGTGTGGACGACCGTGGTCAGGGGGTGTTCGGCGGGGATGTCGGCGAGGAGCCCCTGCAGCGCGGACCGGTCGGCGACGTCGCAGGCCACGACGCGCGCCCGGGCGCCGAGCCCGGCGAGTTCCGCGACCAGTTCCGCCGCGCCGTCGGCTTCCGGCCCGCGGCGGCTGACGAGCAGCAGTTCCCGCACGTCGTGTCGCTCCACGAGGTGTCGGGCGACGAGCCTGCCGAGCGTTCCGGTCGCTCCGCTCACGAGGGCGGTGCCGTTGCCGGAGCCGGCCAGGGGGGCCGGTACGGTCAGCACGACCTTGCCGATGTGGCGGGCCTGGCTCACGTGGCGGAAGGCGTCGGGGGCCCGGCGGATGTCCCACGTGGCGACGGGCAGGGGTGTGATCACCCCTTGCTCGAAGAGGTCCAGGAGTTCCAGCAGGATCTCCTGGGTGCGGTCCAGGCCGGCCTCGTTGAGGTCGAACGCCTGGTAGGCGACGCCCGGGTGCGCCGCGGCGACCTCGGCGGGGTCGCGCTTGTCGGTCTTGCCCATCTCCAGGAACCGCCCGCCGCGCGGCAGCAGCCGCAGCGACGCGTCCACGAACTCCCCGGCGAGCGCGTCGAGCACCACGTCCATGCCCCGGGCGCCGGTGGCGTCGCGGAAGGCGTCCTCGAAGTCCAGGGTGCGGGAGGAGGCGATGTGCGCGTCGTCCAGCCCGGCGCCGCGCAGGGCGTGCCACTTGCCCTCGCTGGCCGTGCCGAAGACCTCGGCCCCCCAGAGCCGGGCGAGCTGTACGGCGGCCATGCCGACGCCACCCGCGGCGTTGTGCACGAGCACGGATTCCCCGGGCCGCACCGCGGCGAGGTCGCGCAGGCCGTAGTAGGCGGTCAGGAAGACGACGGGGACGGAGGCCGCCTGCACGTACGACCAGCCGTTGGGCATCGGGGCCAGCATCCGGCGGTCGGTGACGGCGAAGGGGCCGAACGAGCCGGAGAAGACGCCCATGACCTGGTCGCCGGGGGCCAGGTCGGTCACGCCCGAGCCGACTTCGGTGACGACGCCCGCGCCCTCGTTGCCCATGACCTGCTGGTCGGGAACGACGCCGAGGGCCAGCACCACGTCCCGGAAGTTCATGCCGGCCGCGCGGATCTGCACCCGCACCTGGCCGGCTTCGAGCGGCTGCTCGGCCGCCGGGCTCTCCAGCAGTTCGAGGTTGGCGAAGGATCCCCTCTGGGGGATCTCCAGGCTCCACGCCGACGCGCCCGCCGGGGGGACCAGCATTCCGTCGCCGTGCGCCAGGCGTGCCACGCGCGGGACCCGCACCTCGCCGACGCGCAGCGCCAGCTGCGGTTCGTCGTGGGTCGCCGCCCAGGCGAGTGCCGTCGCCAGTGCCTCGTCGGACTCCACGGTGCCGTCCGAGTCCATCAGCACGAAGGCGCCGGGGTTCTCGGTCTGCGCCGACCGCAGCAGTCCCCAGACGGGGGCCGCCGTCAGGTCCGTCACGTCGCCGTCGGTGCCGGCCGCCACCGCGCCCCGCGTCAGCACCACCAGACGGGAGCCGGTGAACCGCGCGTCGCCCAGCCACTCCTGGACCAGCGCCAGCGCGCGATGGCTCGCCGCGTGCGCGGCCGACGGCGTCGCCGGACCGTCGCTCTCCTGCGGCGGGTCCGCGGGATCCCGCACCGCGACCACGACGACGTCGGGCAGCTCGGCGCCGGCCGTCACCGCCTCGCCGAGGGCTGCCAGGTCCGGGTACGCGGCCGTGCCCGGGACCTCCACCGAGGCGCCGATCCGAACGATGCCGGGGGCGCGGGTGGCGTCGTGGGGCGCCGGGGTCCCGATGGCCGCCGTGGTCCAGTCGATGCGGAACAGCGTGTCGTGCTCGTGCTGCTTGCCCGCGGCCGCCGCCAGCTGTTCGCGGTCCACGGGCATGCAGACCAGCGACTCCACCGTCGCGACCGGTTGCCCCGTACCGTCGGCCACCGTCACCGAGACGGTGTCCGTTCCGGCCGGTGCCAGGCGGACGCGCAGCATCGACGCACCCGCCGCCCGCAGCGACACACCGCGCCACTCGAAGGGCAGCCGGGCCCGTCCGTCGGCGAAGAAGCTGCCCAGCTGCACTCCGTGCAGCGCCGAGTCCAGCAGGGCCGGGTGCATGCCGAAGCGACCGGCCGCCTCCTGGTGCTCCGCGTCGAGAGCCACCTCGACGAAGACCTCGTCGCCGCGCCGCCATGCCGCGCGCACGCCCTGGAACACCGGGCCGTAGCCGTAGCCGTCGGCCTCGAAGCGCTCGTACATGTCGTCGACGGGCACGTGCTCGGCGCCCGCCGGAGGCCATTCCACGAGGTCGGCCGCCGGCTGCGCACCACCGGCCGCGAGCACGCCCATGGCGTGGCAGGTCCACTCTCCGGCCGCCGACGTCTCCTCGTCGCGGGAGTGGACGGTCAGCGTGCGGCGCCCCGCTTCGTCGGGCTCGCCCACCATGATCTGGAGCTGTACGACGCGACCCTCGGCGAGGACGAGCGGCGTCTGGAGGGTGAGTTCCTCGACGGTGTCGCATCCGACCTGGTCACCGGCGCGTACGGCCAGCTCCACGAAGCCGGTCCCCGGGAAGAGCACGGTGCCCGCGACAGCGTGGTCCGCCAGCCAGGGGTGCGTGCGCAGCGACAGCTGTCCCGTCAGCAGCAGTCCGTCGGCTCCGGCCAGCTCGACGGCGGCGCCCAGCAGGGGGTGCTCCGCCGCCCCGAGTCCGAGGCCGGCCACGGAGCCGGCGCCCGCGAGGTCGTCGGTGGGCTCCAGCCAGTAGCGCTGGCGCTGGAAGGCGTAGGTCGGCAGGTCCACCCGGGACGCACCCGTCCCCTCGAACGCCTGCGTCCAGTCCACCGCGACGCCGTGCGTCCACGCACGCGCCACGCCGGCGACGAACGAACGCTCCTCGCCGCGACCCGCGCGCAGCACCGGGACGAACACGCCGTCCGATACGCACTGCGCGCCCATCGCGCTGAGCACGCCGTCCGGGCCCAACTCCAGGAACACGGAGACGCCTTCGGCCGCGAGGGCCTCGACACCGTCCGCGAACCGCACCGAGCCCCGCACGTGGCGCACCCAGTACTCCGGCGAGCACAGCTCCTCCGCCGACGCCACCGCGCCCGTCACGTTCGACACCACCGGAATCACCGGGGCGCCGTAGGTGAGACCCGCCGCGACCTCGCGGAACTCCTCCAACATGGCGTCCATGCGCGGCGAATGGAACGCGTGCGAGACCACGAGGCGCTTCGTCTTGCGGCCCTGGGCCTTGAGCGCCGCCGCCACCTCCAGCACCGCGTCCTCGTCACCGGACAGCACGACCGACGAGGGGCCGTTCACCGCGGCGATGGAGACCCGATCCGCGTAGTCGGCCAGCAGCTCGACGACGTCGGCTTCCGACGCCTGCACCGCCACCATCGCGCCACCCGCGGGCAACGCCTGCATCAGACGACCGCGCGCGGCCACCAGCCGGGCCGCGTCCTCCAACGACCACACACCCGCCACACACGCCGCGACCAACTCACCGATCGAGTGCCCGCCCACGAACTCCGGCCGCACGCCCCACGACTCGATCAGCCGGAAGAGCGCCCACTCGACGGCGAACAGACCCGCCTGGGTGAACACCGTCTCGTCCAGAGCACCTTCAACGCCGCCCTCGCCGAAGGCGACCTCACGTACTCCACCCCGCACATGACCGGACAGCTCCCGGTCCAGCACCCCACACACCTCGTCGAACGCCCCCGCGAACACCGGGAAACGCGCGTACAACTCCCGCCCCATCCCGACCCGCTGCGAACCCTGGCCCGAGAACAACACGGCCATCCGGCCGGCATCCGCGGCGCCGCCGCCCGCCGGGCCCTCGACGAGACCCGGGACGGCTTCGCCGCGCGCCAGGCCGTTCAGCGCGGCCATCAGCTCGTCGGACGATTCGCCCGTCACCACGGCGCGGTTCTCGAATCCCGTGCGGCCCGAGGCCAGCGACCAGCCCACGTCCACCGGCGACAGGTCCGCGTCACCCTCGACCCGGGAGACCAACCGCGCGGCCTGCGAGCGTAAGCCGTCGACCCCGCGCCCGGAGACCACCCACGGCGTCACCGCGGGGCCGCCCTGCCGGGCGGGGCGCTCCGCCGGCTGCTCGGCCTGCTGCTCCACCGGCTGCTCGATGATGACGTGGGCGTTCGTACCGCTCACGCCGAAGGAGGACACGCCCGCACGACGCGGACGCCCCTCGACCGCCGGCCACTCCCGCGCCTCGGCGAGGACCTCGACCGCACCCGCGGACCAGTCCACCTCGGAAGACGGCGCGTCCACGTACAGGGACTGCGGCAGTGTGGCGTGGTGCATCGCCTGCACCATCTTGATCACGCCCGCCACACCCGCGGCGGCCGCGGTGTGACCGATGTTCGCCTTCAAGGAGCCGATCAGCAGCGGCCGGTCCTCGGGCCTGCCCTGTCCGTAGGTGGCGAGCAGGGCGTCGGCCTCGATCGGGTCGCCGAGCGACGTGCCCGTACCGTGCGCCTCGACCGCGTCGACCTCGGCGGTGGTCAGTCCGGCGCTCGCCAGTGCGGCGCGGATGACGCGCTGCTGGGAGGGGCCGTTCGGCGCGGTCAGACCGTTGCTCGCACCGTCCTGGTTGACGGCCGAACCACGGACCACCGCGAGGACCGGGTGGCCGTTGCGGCGCGCGTCCGACAGGCGCTCCAGGAGCAGTACGCCCGACCCCTCGCCCCAGGCGGTCCCGTCGGCGCCGTCCGCGAACGGGCGGCACCGACCGGTGCGGGACAGTGCGCCCTGCTTGCTGAACTCGACGAAGATCTCCGGCGTGGCCATCACCGTGACGCCACCCGCGAGGGCGAGCGTGCACTCACCGTTGCGCAGCGCCTGGGCCGCCAGGTGCAGGGTCACCAGGGAGGACGAGCAGGCCGTGTCGACGCTGACCGCGGGCCCCTGGAGGCCGAGGGTGTAGGAGAGCCGACCCGAGACCACGCTGGCCGCGATACCGGTGGCCAGGTAGCCCTCGGACTGCTTGGGTGCCCGGCGCAGCAGGGCCGCGTAGTCCTGCCCGTTGGTGCCGGCGAAGACGCCGGTACGGCTGCCCTTCAGCGACGACGGGTCGATGCCCGCCCTCTCGATCGCCTCCCAGGACGTCTCCAGCAGGAGGCGCTGCTGCGGGTCGAGCGCCATGGCCTCGCGGGGCGAGATCCCGAAGAACGCCGGGTCGAACTCGCTGACGCCGTGCAGGAATCCACCCTCCCGGACGTACGAGGTGCCCGGCCGCGACAGCTCCGGGTCGTACAGGCCCTCGGTGTCCCAGCCACGGTCGGTGGGGAACTCCGAGAAGGCGTCGCCACCCGACGCCACGAGGTCCCACAGCTCCTCGGGCGAGGTCACTCCCCCGGCGTAGCGGCAGCCCATGCCGATGATCGCGATCGGCTCGTGCTCTCCCGACTGCACTTCCTGGAGGCGCTGTCGTGCCTCGTGGAGCTCACCGGTCACTCGCTTCAGGAAATACCGAAGCTTGTCCTCGCTGCTGTTCGTCACGCCGTACCACTCCAGAGGTTCAGGAAGTCTTCACGCAGTTCAAAGGGGGTGACCTCGATCGAGGTCAGGAGATGCCGAGCTCGTTGCTGATGAAGTCGAAGACGTCGTCGTCCGAGGCCGAGGCGAACTTCTCCGCCGCCGAGGTATCGGTGACGGCTTCGTCCGTCGCACCGCTGCACAGGTGGAGCAGTGCCTTCAACCGGAGCGAGATCTCGCCGCGGGCGGATTCTTCGGATTCCGGGACGAGCTCGGTCAGCTCGGAGGCGAGCCGATCGAGGTCCCCGAGCACGGTGTCGAAGCGCTTGGGGCCACCGCCGAGCTTGAGTTCGCTCAGCAGGTGGTCGGCAAGGGTTCGCGGGGTCGGATGGTCGAAGGCGATCGTGGCGGCCAGCCGCAGTCCCGTCACCCGGTTGAGGCGCTTGCGGAGTTCGACGGAGGCCAGGGAGTCGAAGCCGAGGTCCTTGAAGGCCCGATCGGCGGTGATGGCATCGGAGTTGGGATGGCTGAGTACATCGGCGACCTGCGTACGCACCAGGTTGAGGACCTTGCGGTCCTGCTCGGCGGACGTGAGACCGGCCAGTTCGGCGCGGAGCGCCCCGCTCGGACCCGCGTCGGTGACGGCGCCCTGGGCGTCCATCGCCTGCAGGGTGCCGCGGGCTTCGGGAATCCCGGCGATCAGCGGAGCCGGTCGGCCGGTCGCGAGCCTGGGAGCGAACCGCTTCCAGTCGACGTCCGCCACGACGAGGCAGGGCTCGTCCTGCTCCAGGGCCTCGCCCAGGAGGGTGACCGCGTCGTCCGGCGCCATCGGAAGGATGCCGCCGTGCTGGAGTCGCTCCTCGCCCACGCCTGCGGCCAGACCGCCGTCGGACCACGCGCCCCAGGCGATGGAGGTGCCGGGAAGTCCGAGCCCGCGACGCTGTTCCACCAACGCGTCCAAGAACGCGTTCGCCGCCGCGTAGTTGCCCTGACCCGCGCCCCCCACAGCCCCCGCCATCGACGAGAACATCACGAACAACGACAGATCCAGACCCCGCGTCAACTCATCCAGATACCGCGCGGCATCCGCCTTCGACCTCAAAACGAACGCCAAACGCTCCGGCGTCAACGACCCGATCACACCATCATCGAGAACACCCGCCGTATGCACCACACCGGTCAGGGGCGGCAGTTCACCGGTCGCCGACCGCTCACCCAACGAGGCGAGCAACCCGGCCACCTCACCATGATCACCCACATCACACGCAACCACCGAGACCCCGACACCCAAATCCGTCAGCTCCGCCCCCAGGACATCAGCCCCCGGCGCCAACGGCCCACGACGCGAAGCCAACACCACATGCTCCACCCCACGACCAGCAAGCCAACGCGCCACATGCCCGCCCAACGCACCCGTACCACCCGTCACCAAAACCGTGCCACGCCCCGACCAGCCAGCCGACGCCCCCGACACCCGCCCCGCACGCACCACACGCCGCACACGCACACCAGACGCCCGCACCGCAACCTGATCCTCACCCTCCACACCCGACAACACCCCACACAAACGCTCCACCACACGCCCATCCACCACCGACGGCAGATCAACGAGACCACCCCACAACTCCGGATGCTCCAACGCCACCACCCGACCCAGACCCCACACCTGCGCCTGCACCGGAGCCGAAACCACCTCACCCGCCCCCACAGCACCACGCGTCACACACCACAAACGACCCTCAACACCCACACCCACCAACGCCTGCACCAAAGCCAACGAACCCGCCAACCCACCACCGGACGACGACTCCCCCAACGCCAACAACGACAAGACGCCAGTGAGTTGGCCATCACAGGACCGCACGGCCTCGGAGAGCGCCCGGGTCATCTCCGCCCGGTCGACGCAGGCCGCGTCCACCCGCATCGTCGTCACCAGGGCGCCGCGCCGGGTCAGCTCCTCCGTCACGGGCGCCACCAGCTCGGCAGCCTCGTACCCGGTGGTGGGCACCACCAGCAGCCACTTCCCGGCGAGTCGCGACGGCAACTCCTTCGCCATCGGCTGCCAATCGACCCGGTACTGCCAGCCGTCCAGCCGGGACCGCTCGCGTCGCTGCTGTCGCCACGACGACAGCGCGGGCAACACGGCACTCAAGGGCTCCTCGGTGGACACGTCCAGCGCGGATGCCAACGCCTTCAGATCCCCGCCCTCGACCGCCTCCCAGAACGCGGCCTCCGCCGGATCGACGACCACCTCAGCAGCCGCCGGGGCATCGAGCCAGTACCGGCGCCGCTGGAACGCGTACGTCGGCAGCTCGACCCGCGCCGCACCCGTCCCCTCGAACACCCGCGCCCAGTCGACGTCCACGCCCTGGACCCACACCTCGGCCAGCGAGGCGTAGAACCGGTCCAAGCCACCGTCATTACGACGCAAGGTGCCCGCAACGATCGCGGACTCGGCCTGGTCCTGAATGCTCATCGTCAGGACGGGGTGCGCGCTGACCTCGACGAACGTGCCGTGACCCTGCGCGACCAGATCCTCGATCGCACCCTGGAAACGGACCGTCTGGCGCAGGTTCCGATACCAATACCCCGCATCGAGACCCGACGTGTCCAGCCAATCACCCTCGACCGTGGAGAAGAACGGCACCCGTGCGGTCATCGGCTGAACGGCCGCCAACACCTCGGCCAGCTCACCCTCGATCCGCTCCACGTGCGAAGTGTGCGACGCGTAGTCCACCGCCACGCGGCGGGCCCGAACACCCTCGGCTTCGCACTCGGCCTGGAGCTCGTCCAACGCCTCCGGGTCACCCGCGACGACGACCGAGGTCGGACCGTTCAGCGCCGCGACCTCCAACCGGCCAGCCCAACGCACCAGACGGGACTCCACCTCCGCCAGCGGCAACGCCACCGACATCATCCCGCCCAGACCCGCCAACGAACCGGCGATGGCCTGCGACCGCAGCGCCACCACCCGGGCGCCATCCACCAGCGACAGACCACCCGCGACGCAGGCCGCAGCGATCTCACCCTGCGAATGACCCACCACAGCAGACGGCTTCACACCGAAGGACTGCCACAACGCGGCGAGGGAAACCATCACGGCCCATGAGACCGGCTGGACCACATCCACCCGATCCAACGACGGCGCACCCTCACGCCCGCGCACCACATCCAGCAGATCCCAGTCCACGAACTCCGCCAACGCCCGACCACACTCGGCCATCCGCTCCGCGAACACCGGCGAGGAATCCAGCAGATCCACCGCCATACCGGCCCACTGCGAACCCTGACCCGGGAACACGAACACCACCCGGCCACCGGACCCCGAAACCACACCCTCCACCAGGCCCGTAGCGGGCAGTCCACGAGTCAACGCGCCTAGGTCAAAGGTGAGTTCGTCGATGGAACGGCCGATCACCACGGCACGGTTCTCGAACGCGTTCCGCCCGGATGCGAGCGACGAGCCCACGTCCACCGGCGACAGACCCGCACCACCGGCCTCGACGAGCGACACCAGCCGTCCGGCCTGATCCCGCACGGCCTCGGCGCCACGACCGGAGACCACCCACGGCACCGCCACCGGCGCCACGGACTCCTGCGCCACCGGCTCGGCCACCTCGACCTCGGGGGCCTGCTCAAGAATCACGTGGGCGTTCGTACCGCTCACACCGAACGACGACACACCCGCACGACGGACCTGGTCAACAGCACCCGGCACCCACTCACGGGATTCCGTCAGCAGCTCGACCGCGCCCGCCGACCAATCCACCTTCGACGACCGCTCACCCGCATGCAGGGTCTGCGGCAGCACCCCGTTGCGCATGGCCTGCACCATCTTGATCACACCGGCCACACCCGCGGCGGCCTGCGTGTGACCGATGTTCGACTTCAACGAACCCAGGTACAGCGGCCGCTGCGCCGGACGGTCCTGGCCGTACGTCGCCAGCAGCGCCTGCGCCTCGATCGGGTCGCCCAGCGTCGTACCCGTACCGTGCGCCTCCACCACGTCGACATCGGCCGCAGACACACCCGCACTCGCCAACGCGGCCCGGATCACCCGCTGCTGCGACGGACCGTTCGGCGCCGTCAGACCGTTGCTCGCACCGTCCTGGTTCACCGCGGAACCACGGACGACCGCCAACACGGGGTGACCGTTGCGCCGGGCGTCCGACAGCCGCTCCAGCAGGAGCATGCCCGCGCCCTCGGCCCACGCGGCACCGTCGGCCGCGTCCGAGAAGGACTTGCAGCGGCCGTCCGTGGCCAGTCCGCGCTGCCGGCTGAACTCCACGAAGACCGACGGCGTGGACATCACGGTCACGCCGCCCGCCAGGGCGAGCGTGCACTCACCGTTGCGCAGGGACTGCACCGCCAGGTGCATCGCCACCAGCGACGACGAGCACGCCGTGTCCACCGTCACCGCGGGACCCTCGAGGCCCAGCGTGTACGCGACACGGCCGGAGGCGACGCTGCCCGCGCTGCCCGCGCCGAGGGTGCCCTCGAACCCTTCGGGGGCGACCCGGATCCGCGAGCCGTAGTCGTTGTACATCACACCGGCGAAGACACCGGCCCGGCTGCCCCGCACGGAGCCCGGGGCGATCCCCGCCCGCTCGAAGGCCTCCCACGAGGTCTCCAGGAGCAGCCGCTGCTGCGGGTCCATGGCGAGGGCCTCGCGCGGCGAGATCCCGAAGAACTCCGGGTCGAACTCCGCCGCGGAGTGCAGGAAGCCGCCCTCACGGACGTAGCTCGTCCCCTGGTGGTCCGGGTCGGGGTCGTAGAGGTTCTCCAGGTCCCAGCCGCGGTCCATCGGGAACGGCGTGATCGCGTCCGTACGCGCCATGACCAGGTCCCACAGCTCGTCGGGCGTCGCGACGTCACCGGGGAACCGGCAGCTCATCGCGACGACGGCGATCGGGTCGTCGTCCGCCGCTACCCCCGAGGAGGTAACAGCGGTGACGTATGCGTGAGTTGACGTTGCGTCGGTCATCTCCGCCAGTTCGCCGAGCAGATGGCGCACCAGCACGGCCGACGTGGGGTGGTCGAAGACCAGCGTGGCCGGGAGTCGCAGCCCGGTCGCCGCGTTCAGCCGGTTGCGGAGTTCGACGGCCATCAGCGAGTCGAATCCGAGCTCCTTGAACGGGCGGTCCTGCGCCACCGCGTCCGACGGACCGCGTCCCAGCACGGTCGAGACGTGCCCGTCCACGAGTTCCGCGAGCACGCGCAACCGCTCGTCCTCCGGGAGCCCCGACAGGCGCTGGGCCAGACCGGTGGCGGCCTCGCCGGCCTCCGCGGCCCGGCGTCGGCGCACCGGCCCCCGGGCCAGATCGCGCAGCACCGGAGGCACGGGAGCGTCCGAAGCGCGCAGCGCGGCCACGTCGAAGCGCACGGGCAGGAGCAGCGGCTCGTCGGTCGCCACGGCGGCGTCGAAGAGCGCGAGTCCGTCCTCCGAGGACAGGGCGACCAGGCCGGAACGTGCGATGCGGGCGAGGTCCGTCTCGGCGAGCCGACCCGTCATCGCGCTGCGCTGTCCCCAGAAGCCCCACGCCAGCGACGTGGCCGCCAGCCCTTCGGCTTGCCGTACGGCGGCCAGCGCGTCCACGTAGGCATTGGCGGCGGCGTAGTTGGCCTGTCCAGCGGTTCCCAGCACACCGGACGCCGAGGAGAACAGGACGAACGCGGACAGCCCCATGTCGCGCGTCAGCTCGTGCAGGTTCCACGCCGCGTCGGCCTTCGGCTCCAGTACGCGGTCGAGCCGCTCGGGAGTCAGCGCGGGGACCAGTCCGTCGTCGAGCACACCCGCCGCGTGCACGACGGCGGTCAGCGGATGCGCGGACGGGATCCGGTCCAGCAGGTCGGCCAGGGCGACACGGTCCGCCACGTCGCACGCGGCCACGGAGACGTCCGCCCCCAGCCCGGACAGTTCGGCCACCAGGTTCGCCGCGCCCGGCGCGGCGTCGCCGCGGCGGCTGACGAGCAGCAGGTGCCGGACACCGTGTTCCGCGACGAGGTGCCGGGCGACCAGACCGCCGAGGGTTCCGGTGGCACCGGTGAGCAGGACCGTTCCGTCCGCCGCGCCCCATCGCGGGGCTTCGTCTTCGGAGGCTTCCCGCGCGGGCAGGGAGGCCGGTACGAGACGGGGCGCGTACCCCGCCCCGCGGCGCACGGCGACCTGCGGCTCGTCAGCGGCGAGCACCCGCTCCAGGACGTCGCCGAAGAGCTCCTCCCCGTCCGTGTCCACGTCCGCGTCCACGAGCACGAACCGGCCCGGGTTCTCCGTCTGCGCCACGCGCAGCAGACCCCACACGGCAGCCGCCGCAGGGTCGGGTGCGATGTCGTCGGGCCCGGTGGTGACCGCGCCGCGCATGACCAGGACCAGCCGGGAGGCCGCGAACCGCTCGTCCGCGAGCCACGCCTGCGTCAGCGCGAGCGCCTGGTGCAGGGCGGCGCGGGCCGAGCCGGTCGGAGCGTCGGGTTCGGTGGTGGGGGCTCCGAGGCGGGCCACGACGGTGTCGGGCACGGCAGTGCCCGCTCCCACCGCCTCGGCCAGCAGGGCGAAGTCGCCGTACGCCGCGCGCGTCCCGGCCGCGGCGTCACCGATGAAGACCCATCCCGCGCGGCTCCCGGCTCCGGCCGGAACCCCTTGCTGCGCCGGGGTCCACTGGACTCGGTACAGCGCGTCGCGCTGCGCGCTCTGCGCGGCGGCGAGCTGCTGGGGGTCGACGGACCGGGTGAGCAGCGAATCGACCGATGCCACCGGGTGACCGGCGCCGTCGGCCACCGCCACGGTCACGGCGCCCGTGTCCGCCCCGGCGCCCGCAGGTGCCAGACGGACGCGGAGGGCGGACGCCCCGGCCGCGTACAGCGAGACGCCGCGCCACTCGAACGGCAGCCGTGCCAGGCCGTCGGGGAAGAATCCGCCCAGTCGCAGACCGTGCAACGCCGCGTCCAGCAGGGCCGGATGCAGCCGGAACCGACCGGCGTCCCCTTGTGCCTCCTCCGGGAGCGCGACTTCGGCGAACACCTCGGCCCCGCGTCGCCACGCCGCCCGTACGCCCTGGAACACCGGGCCGTATCCGTGCCCGGCCTCGGCCAGGTCGTCGTACAGCGTCGTCGTGTCCACCGGCACGGCACCGGCCGGGGGCCAGGTCGCCAGGTCCACGGAGGGCTGCGAACCGCCCGCCGCGAGGACACCGGTGGCGTGGCAGGTCCACGTCTCCTCGAAGGACGCCGCATCGCCGCGCGAGTACACGCTCACCGCACGGCGACCGGTCCCGTCCGGCTCCGCCACGGTCACCCGCAGGTGGAGGCCACCGCTCTCCGGGAGGGTGAGCGGGGCTTCGAGCGTCAGCTCCTCCACGACCCCGCAACCGACCTCGTCGCCCGCCCGGACGGCGAGCTCCAGGAAGCCCGTCCCCGGCAGCAGCACGGTGGAACCGACCGCGTGATCGGCCAACCACGGATGCGTGCGCAGCGAGAGCCGACCGGTGAAGACGGCTCCCTCGGCGTGGGGAAGGTCCATCGCCGCTCCGAGCATGGGGTGCTCGGTCGACAGCAGGCCGACCGATCCCATGTCACCACGGGCTCCGGCCGGGGCGTCGAGCCAGTACCGGCGCCGCTGGAACGCGTACGTCGGCAGCTCGACCCGCGCCGCACCCGATCCCTCGAACACCCGCGACCAGTCCACCTCGACACCCTGGACCCACACCTCGGCCAGCGAGGCGTAGAACCGGTCCAGGCCACCGTCATTACGACGCAGCGTGCCCGCCACGACAGCGGACTCGGCCTGATCCTGCACGCTCATCGTCAGCACCGGGTGCGCGCTGACCTCGACGAACGCCTCGAAGCCCTGCTCCCCCAACGCCTCCACCGCGCCCTGGAAACGGACCGTCTGGCGCAGGTTCCGATACCAATACCCGGCATCGAGACCCGACGTGTCCAGCCAATCGCCCTCGACCGTGGAGAAGAACGGCACCCGTGCGGTCATCGGCTGAACGGCCGCCAACACCTCGGCCAGCTCACCCTCGATCCGCTCCACGTGCGAGGTGTGCGACGCGTAGTCCACCGCCACGCGGCGCGCCCGAACACCCTCGGCTTCGCACTCGGCCTGGAGTTCGTCCAACGCCTCCGGGTCACCGGCCACCACGACCGAGGTCGGACCGTTCAGCGCCGCAACCTCCAGCCGGTCCGCCCAACGCACCAGACGGGACTCCACCTCCGCCAGCGGCAACGCCACCGACATCATCCCGCCCAGACCCGCCAACGAACCGGCGATCGCCTGCGACCGCAGCGCCACCACCCGAGCACCATCCACCAGCGACAGACCACCCGCGACACACGCCGCGGCGATCTCACCCTGCGAATGACCCACCACAGCAGACGGCTTCACACCGAAGGACTGCCACAGCGCGGCGAGGGACACCATCACGGCCCATGAGACCGGCTGGACCACATCCACCCGCTCCAACGACGGCGCACCCTCACGCCCGCGCACCACATCCAGCAGATCCCAGTCCACGAACTCCGCCAACGCACGGCCGCACTCAGCCATCCGCTCCGCGAACACCGGCGAGGAATCCAGCAGATCCACCGCCATCCCCACCCACTGCGAGCCCTGCCCCGGGAACACGAACACCACCCGGTCACGACCCGCAGCGACGGAGCCCTCGACCAGGCCGGAGCTCGGCATGCCACCGGCCAGCGCGCCCAGGCCCTCGATCAGGCCCTCGCGGCCGGGGGCCACCACGACAGCGCGGTCCTCCAACGCGGCCCGGCCCGATATCAGCGTCCGGCCCACATCGACCGGCGACAGTCCGTCGTCGCCCTCGACGTGCGACAGCAGACGCGCCGCCTGCCCCCGCAGCGCGTCGACACCGCGCCCGGAAACCACCCACGGCACCGCCACCGGCGCCACCGGCTCGGCACCGTCGACGTCAGGGGCGACGTCCGGCGCCTGCTCGAGGATGACGTGGGCGTTCGTACCGCTCACGCCGAACGACGACACGCCCGCACGACGCGGACGCTCCTCGTCCCGCGACCACTCGCGCGCCTGCGTCAGCAGCTCGACCGCACCTGCGGACCAGTCCACCTTCGACGACGGCTCGCCCACGTGCAGGGTCTGCGGCAGCACCCCGTTCTGCATCGCCTGCACCATCTTGATCACACCGCCCACACCCGCGGCGGCCTGCGAGTGCCCGATGTTCGACTTCAACGAACCCAAGTACAGCGGCCGTTCGGCCGGACGGTCCTGGCCGTACGTCGCCAGCAGGGCCTGCGCCTCGATCGGGTCGCCCAGCGTCGTACCGGTGCCGTGCGCCTCCACCGCGTCCACGTCCGCCGCGGACACGCCCGCGTTCGCCAGGGCCGCGCGGATGACACGCTGCTGCGAGGGACCGTTCGGTGCGGTCAGGCCGTTGCTCGCACCGTCCTGGTTCACCGCGGAGCCGCGAATGACGGCCAGTACGGGGTGACCGTTGCGCCGGGCGTCCGACAGCCGCTCCAGCAGCAGCATGCCGACGCCTTCGCCCCAACCGGTGCCGTCCGCACCGTCGGAGAAGGACTTGCAGCGGCCGTCGACGGCCAGTCCGCGCTGGCGGCTGAACTCCACGAACACCGACGGCGTGGACAGCACCGTCACGCCACCCGCGAGGGCGAGCGTGCACTCACCGCTCCGCAGGGCCTGCACCGCCAGGTGCAGCGCGACCAGCGACGACGAGCACGCCGTGTCCACCGTCACGGCGGGGCCTTCGAGGCCCAATGTGTACGCGACCCGGCCCGAAGCGATGCTGCCGGCACTGCCGTTGATGAGGTAGCCCTCGAACTCGTCGGCGGTGCCGCCGTAGATGCGTGCCGCGCCGTAGTCGTCGTACATCACCCCCGCGAACACGCCCGCGCGGCTTCCGCGTACGGAAACGGGGTCGATCCCGGCCCGTTCGAGGACCTCCCAGGAGGTTTCGAGCAGCAGTCGCTGCTGCGGGTCGATGGTCATGGCTTCGCGGGGGCTGATGCCGAAGAACGCCGGGTCGAACTGGTCCGCGTCGCGGAGGAAGCCGCCCTCTCGGGTGTAGGACGTGCCCTTGTGCTCGGGGTCCGGGTCGTACAGGCCGTCGAGGTCCCAGCCGCGGTTGTCCGGGAATCCGGTCACGGCGTCGCCACCGGCGGCCACGAGGTCCCAGAGGTCGCCGGGCGACTCCACGCCACCCGGGTAGCGGCAGCTCATCGCGGTGATCGCGATGGGTTCGGTGCTCTCCTCCTCCAGCTGTTGCAGTCGCTGCCGGGCCTGGTGCAGATCCCCTGTGACGCGCTTCAGATAGGTCCGAAGCTTTTCCTCGTTCGACATCCCCGTCGTCCCTCTCAGTGTTTCAAGTTTTGATGCCGCGCCGGAAGGTGACCCGAGCGGCCCGGCAACGCCGGAGCTCACATCTGTTCGTCGATGAAGCTGAACAGGTCGTCGTCGCTCGCCGAGTCGAGTTGATCGGCCACGGACGCGGCGGAAGGCTCCGACGCCGCCGCGGTGGCGTGGCTTCCACCACCCGTCGTACCGGCGCCGCACCGCGCCAGCAGGTCCTGCAATCGGGACTGGATGCGTCCTCGGAACGGATCGTCTTCGGTCAGCGCCGTCAGTACGGATTCCAGCTCGTCGAGTTCTCGGAGTCCGAGTTCGGCCGGCGTCATCGCGTCGGGCGGGCTGAGCTCCGCCGTCAAGTAGGAGGCCAGGGCCCCCGGGTTCGGGTAGTCGAAGATCAGGGTCGCGGGCAACCGCAGCCCGGTGGCTCCGTTCAGCAGGTTGCGCAGTTCGACCGCCGTCAGCGAATCGAAGCCGAGGTCCTTGAAGTGCCGTCCCGCCTCGACCCCGGCCGGTGTGGCATGGCCGAGGGCCGTGGCCGCGTGGGTGCGTACCAGGTCGAGGAGTACGCGTCGCCGCTCGTCCTCACCCAGCTCCACGAGCCGCTGCTTCAAGCCGTCCGCGCCTCCTGCCGCCGCCCCGGCCCCCGTCCTCGCGACCGCGCCGAGGGCCGAACCGGCACCGGACGCGGAACGCCCTTCGCCCTTCGCCGCCCCGGACGCGACGGGCCGGCGCACCAGCCCCCGCAGCACCGCGGGAGCGAGCTGGCCCTGGGCACCCGCGCGCAGTGCGGCCATGTCCAGTCGCATCGGCAGGACCACCGGGTCGCTCGTCCCGGCGACCGCGTCGAACAGCGCCAAGCCCCGTTCGGAGTCGAGCGCGCCGATGCCCATGCGGGCCAGGCGCTGGACGGCGCCCTCGCCGAGCCGCTCCGTCATGCCGCTCCGCTCGGCCCACAGGCCCCAGGCGAGCGCCTGGGCGGGCTGGTCGAGCGTGTGGCGGTGGTGGGCCAGGGCGTCGAGGAACACGTTGGCCGCGGCGTAGACGCCTTGACCGGCCGTGCCCAGCGTGCCCGCCGCGCCGGAGAACAGGACGAACGCCGTCAGGTCCATGCCCTGCGTCAGTTCGTGCAGGTGGAGGGCCGCGTCGACCTTGGGCCGCAGCACCCGCTCGATCTGCGCCGGGGTGATGGTGGTGATGACCCCGTCGTCCAGCACTCCGGCCGCGTGCACGACCGCCGTGAGCGGATGCCCGGCGGGAATCGCGGCGAGCACGTCGGCGAGCGCCTCGCGGTCGGCGACGTCGCAGGCGGCGAACGTCACCTCCGCGCCCCGGGCGGTCAGGTCCGCCCGGAGTTCGGCGGCGCCGTCGGCCGCGAGGCCCCGGCGGCTGAGCAACAGGAGCTGGCGCACGCCGTGTTCGGACACCAGGTGCCGCGCGAACATCGCTCCGAGCGCACCGGTGGCTCCGGTGATCAGGACGGTGCCCAGCGGATCGAGGGCGAGGCCCTCGGTCCCGGCGCCCGGCGCCCCCTGGGTCGGGGTCATCCGGGCCACTCGCGGCAGCAGCACTTCGCCGTCACGCACGGCGAACTGCGGCTCGTCGGTCATCAGCGCACCGGGCAGGGCCAGGTAGGACGCTTCGGCGTCGTCGAGGTCGACGAGGACGAAGCGGCCGGGATTCTCCGCCTGTGCCGACCGGACCAGGCCCCACAGCGGGGCGTTCGTCAGGTCGGGACGCTCGCCCCGGCGCGTCACGACGGCGTGCCGGGTGAGGAGGACCAGTCGGGTCTCCGCGAAGCGGTCGTCCGCCAGGAGCTCCCGCATGGCCGTCAGGGCGTCCGTCACGGCCGTGCGCACGTCCGCTGCCGTCCGCGCGACGTCCGATGCGGTGCCGTGACCGGTGTCGTGACCGCCGACGCAGGCGAGCAGCACCACGTCCGGCACGGTCGCCGTACCCGCCTCGACCGCCTCGGCCAGCGAGGCGAGGTCGGCGTGGGCCTGGAGACCCGCGTACGGGCCATCCTCGTCCCCGAGCCCGACGCACAGCTTGAACTCGTCGGGGCCGACCAGGGCGACCGCCCCGCTCGCCCCGCTCCCGTTCGCCGTCGCCGGGGTCGGTCGCGTCGGCACCCATTCCATGCGGAACAGTTCGTCGCCGCGTCGACCGGCGTCGAGCCCGCCCGGCTCGACCGGTCGCAGGACCAGCGAGTCGATTCCCGCCACGGGCCGACCCGTGTGGTCGGCGACCGTCACCGAGACGGCGTCACCGCCCGCGGGGGCCAGTGCCACGCGCACCCTCGACGCGCCGACTGCGCGCACCGAGACTCCGCGCCACGCGAACGGCAGCCGAACCGTGGTCCGTTCGGGGTAGAAGTCGCCGAGCCGGAGCCCGTGGAGCGCCGCGTCCAGCAGGGCCGGGTGCAGCGCGGTCGCGGCCGCCTCGGCCTGCTGCTCGTCGGGCAGCGCGGCTTCGACGAAGACCTCGTCGCCGCGTCGCCATGCGGCCCGTACGCCCCGGAACACCGGGCCGTAGTCGTAGCCGGTGTCGGCGAAGTCCTCGTACAGGTCGTCCGTCGCGACGGCCACCGCGCCCTCCGGGGGCCACACCGTCAGGTCGTGCGCGGGAGGCGTCCGCCCCTCGGAGACGACGAGCACACCGGTCGCGTGACGCGTCCACTCCTCGCCGAATGCGGAGTCGTCCGGCCGCGAGTGCACGGTCACGTCGCGGCGGCCGGAGTCGTCCGGACCACCGACCTCGACCCGCACGCGGATGCCGCCCGTCTCCGGAAGGATCAGCGGCGTCTGGAGGGTCAGCTCTTCGACGGTGTCGCATCCGACCTGGTCACCGGCGGCCACGGCCAGCTCCACGAAACCGGTTCCCGGCAGCAGCACGGCGTCCGAGACGGCGTGGTCCGCCAGCCAGGGGTGCGTGCGCAGCGACAGCCGACCCGCGAATACGACCGCGCCCGAGTCGGGCAGCTCTACGGCCACACCCAGCAAGGGGTGCGCGGACGGCTCCATTCCCAGGACCGAGACGGCATCGGACGTGCCGGCTCCCGTCTCCAGCCAGTAGCGCTGGCGTTGGAAGGCGTACGTCGGCAGGTCCACCCGGGACGCACCCGTCCCCTCGAACGCCCGCGTCCAGTCCACCGCGACGCCGTGCGTCCACGCACGCGCCACACCGGCGACGAACGAAAGCTCCTCGCCGCGACCCGCGCGCAGCACCGGGACGAACACGCCGTCCGACACGCACTGCGCACCCATCGCGCTGAGCACGCCGTCCGGGCCCAGCTCCAGGAACACGGAGACGCCTTCGGCCGCGAGGGCCTCGACACCGTCCGCGAACCGCACCGAACCCCTCACGTGGCGCACCCAGTACTCCGGCGAGCACAGCTCCTCCGCCGACGCCACCGCACCCGTCACGTTCGACACCACCGGAATCACCGGGACGCCATACGTCAGACCCGCCGCGACCTCGCGGAACTCCTCCAACATCGCGTCCATCCGCGGCGAATGGAACGCGTGCGACACCACCAGGCGCTTCGTCTTGCGACCCTGCGCCTTGAGCGCCGCCGCCACCTCCAGCACCGCGTCCTCATCACCGGACAGCACCACCGACGAGGGGCCGTTCACCGCCGCGATCGAGACCCGCTCCGCGAAGTCGGCCAGCAGCTCGACGACGTCGGCCTCCGACGCCTGCACCGCCACCATCGCGCCACCCACAGGCAACGCCTGCATCAGACGACCGCGCGCGGCCACCAGCCGGGCCGCGTCCTCCAACGACCACACACCCGCCACACACGCAGCGACCAACTCACCGATCGAGTGACCACCCACGAACTCCGGCCGCACACCCCACGACTCGATCAGCCGGAACAGCGCCCACTCCACAGCGAACAGACCCGCCTGCGTGAACACCGTCTCGTCCAGAGCACCCTCAACGCCGCCCTCACCGAAGACGACCTGACGCACCCCACCCCGCACATGACCGGACAACTCCCGGTCCAACACCCCACACACCTCATCGAACGCCCCCGCGAACACCGGGAAACGCCCATACAACTCCCGCCCCATACCCACCCGCTGCGAACCCTGACCCGAGAACAACACGGCCAGTTGGCCCTCGCCGACGACGCCACCCGGGCCCTCGACGAGACCCGGTGCCGACTCGCCCCGTGCCAGGGCGCCGAGGGCATCCGTCAGCTCCTCGGACGAAGCGGCCGTCACCACGGCGCGGTTCTCGAACTCCGCCCGGCCCGAGGCCAGCGACCAGCCCACGTCGACCGGCGACAGGTCCAGGTCACCCTCGACCCGGGAGACCAACCGGTCCGCCTGCGCGCGCAGTCCGTCGATCCCGCGGCCGGAGACCACCCACGGCACCACTGCCGGAGCCATGGGCTGCGGCTCCTCGGCCGCCTCCTGGTCCTGCGGCGCCTGCTCGAGGATGACGTGGGCGTTCGTACCGCTCACGCCGAACGACGACACGCCCGCACGACGCGGACGCTCCTCGTCCCGCGACCACTCGCGCGCCTGCGTCAGCAGCTCGACCGCACCGGCCGACCAGTCCACCTTCGACGACGGCGCGTCCACGTGCAGCGTGCGCGGCATCACCCCGTTCCGCATCGAGACGAGCATCTTCATCACGCCGACCACGCCCGCGGCGGCCTGAGTGTGACCGACGTTGGACTTCAACGAGCCCAGCCACAGCGGCCGATCGGCCGGACGGTCCTGGCCGTAGGTGGCCAGCAGCGCCTCGGCCTCGATCGGGTCGCCGAGCGACGTGCCGGTACCGTGCGCCTCCACGACGTCCACATCGGCCGCCGACAGTCCCGCACTGGCCAGTGCCGCGCGGATCACCCGCTGCTGGGACAGTCCGTTGGGCGCGGTGAGACCGTTGCTCGCGCCGTCCTGGTTCACCGCCGAGCCGCGCAGCAGCCCGAGCACCGGGTGCCCGTTGCGCCGCGCGTCCGACAGCCGCTCCAGGAGGAGCAGGCCGGCGCCCTCGGCCCACGAGGTGCCGTCGGCCGCGTCGGAGAACGCCTTGGAGCGTCCGTCCGCCGCCAGTCCGCGCTGGCGGCTGAACTCGATGAACATGCCGGGTGCGGGCATGACCGTCACGCCGCCCGCGAGGGCCAGCGTGCACTCGCCCGAGCGCAGCGCCTGCGCCGCCAGGTGCATGGCCACCAGGGAGGAGGAGCAGGCCGTGTCCACGGTCACCGCGGGGCCCTGGAGCCCCAGGGTGTAGGAGATGCGGCCCGAGATGACGCTGGACGACTTGCCCGTGAGGAGGTAACCCTCCACCGATTCCGGGGCTTCGTGCAGGCGCGCGCCGTAGTCCTGGTAGGTCATGCCGGCGAAGACGCCGGTCATGCTGCCCTTGAGGCTGGCGGGGTCGATGCCGGCCCGCTCGAAGGTCTCCCAGGCCGTTTCGAGCAGCAGCCGCTGCTGGGGGTCCATGGCGAGGGCCTCGCGGGGCGAGATCCCGAAGAACGCCGGGTCGAATGCGGTGGCTTCGTGGAGGAAGCCGCCCTCCCGCGCGTAGCTGCGGCCCGGCCGGTCCGGGTCGGGGTCGTAGAGGTTGTCCAGGTCCCAGCCGCGGTCCGTCGGGAAGCCGGAGACGACGTCCCGTCCTTCGTCGAGGAGCTGCCAGAGCTGCTCCGGCGTGTGGACGTCCCCGGGCAGGCGGCACCCCATCGCGACGATCGCGATCGGGTCGTCGTCGTCGGCCGTGGTGGGCCGCGGTGCGGGGAGGGGCGCCGCGAGCGGCCCGGAGGCCGTGTCCTCGTGCGTGCCCACGAGTTCCGCGCGCAGGTGGCGGGCCATGAGCGTGACCGTGGGGTGGTCGAAGACCGACCCGGTGGCCAGCCGCAGCCCCGTGGCCGCGTTCAGGCGGTTGCGCAGTTCCATGATCCGCATGGAGTCGAAGCCGAGTTCCTTGAAGGCGCGTCCCGTCGCGATCGCGTCGACGCCGGAGTGGCCGAGCACCGCCGCCGCGTGCGTGCGCACCAGCTCGGTGAGCGTCCGCTCCTGTTCGCCGGGGGCGAGCCCGGCCAGCTGTCGGCCCAGGTCCTTGGCGGGCAGGTCGGCGCCCGGGGTGGCGTCGCCCGTGGTCGTACCGGTGGCCGTGCGGGCCACCTCGGGGATCTCGTCGAAGAGCCGATTGCGCCGGGTCGTGGAGAACTGCGCGGCGAAGCGGTCCCAATCGACGTCGGCGAAGGCGAGGAACGGCGTGTGGTGCCCGGCCGCGCCGGAGAGGGCCGCCACGGCGCTCTCCGGTGCCATGGCGACCAGTCCGCGCCGACTCATCCGCTCGTCGGTCTCGGCGTCGGCCATGCCGCCGCCGCTCCACGTGCCCCACGCGAGGGACAGTGCGGGCAGCCCGTCGACGTGCCGTTCGTGGGCGAGTGCGTCGAGGGTGGCGTTGGCCGCCGCGTAGGCGGCCTGGCCGGCGTTGCCCCAGACGCCGATGACGGAGGAGAAGAGGACGAAGGCGTCGAGGTCCAGGGACCGCGTCAGTTCGTCCAGGTGCCGGGCGCCGTCCACCTTCGAGCCGAGTACGTACGCCAGGTGCTCCGGCGTCAGCGTCTCGATCACGCCGTCGGCGAGGACTCCGGCGGTGTGCACGACACCGGTCAGGGGCGGCAGTTCACCGGTCGCCGACCGCTCGGCCAACGAGGCGAGCAGCTCGGCCACCGCGTCGCGGTCGGCCACGTCGCACGCGACCACCGAGACCCCGACACCCGCATCCGTCAGCTCGGCCCCGAGGACGTCGGCCCCCGGCGCCAGCGGCCCGCGCCGCGAGGCGAGCACCACGTGCTCGACCCCGTGAGCGGCGAGCCAGCGGGCGACGTGCCCGCCCAGCGCGCCCGTACCGCCGGTGACCAGGACCGTTCCCCGCGGCGACCAACCGTCCGCCGCCCCGGAGGGACGAGCGGCACGCACCACGCGGCGCACCCGGATCCCGGAGGCGCGCACCGCGACCTGGTCCTCGCCGTCCGTCGCGGCCAGCACGCCGCACAGGCGTTCCACCACGCGGGCGTCCAGGACCTGCGGCAGGTCGACGAGACCGCCCCACGACTGCGGGTGCTCCAGCGCCACGACCCGGCCCAGACCCCAGACCTGTGCCTGGGACGCACCGGTGAGCCGCTCCGTGCGCGTCACGGCCACCGCCGCGCGCGTCGCGCACCACAGCCGGGCCTCGACACCGGCGCCGACGAGGGCCTGTACGAGGGCCAGGGTCCCGGCCACGGCGGCCGACGCTCCCCCGTGGGTCGGGTGCGGCGACTCGTCCAGGGCCAGGAAGGACAACACACCGGTGACGGGCTCCACGGCGCCGTCCACGATCTCGGTCAGCGACCGGGTCAGACCGGCCCGGTCCGTGTCCGCGGGCACCGTGAGCCGCAGGGTGCGTACGCCCCGCGCCGCGAGCCCGCCCAGTACGGACGTCAGCCACGCGTCGTCGGCGAGTCCGGCCGGGACCACGAGGAGCCAGGTCCCGGTCAGCACCGGATTCGCCGCGGAGTTCGATGCGGGGTTCGATCCGCCGGACAGCGGCTTCCAGGCGACGTCGTAGCGTCGGCCGTCGAGCTCCGACTGCTGCCGCCGGCCCTTGCGCCAGGCGGAAAGGGCGGGCAGGACGGCGCTGAAGGGCTGCTCGCCGGACACATCGAGGGTGTCGAGGAGCGAGGTCAGGTCCTCGCTCTCCACGGCTTCCCAGAACCGCGCGTCGACCTCGTCGACCGACCCGGCGACGGCCGCCTCCGCACGGCGTGCGGTTGCCGCCGGGGCCTCCAGCCAGTAGCGACGCCGCTGGAACGCGTACGTGGGCAGGTCCACCCGGGACGCGCCCGTCCCCTCGAAGGCCCGCGCCCAGTCCACGTCCACGCCGTGGACCCAGACCTCGGCGAGCGAGGTGAGGAAGCGTTCGATGCCGCCCTCGTTGCGGCGCAACGAGCCCACCACACAGGCCTGTTCGGCGCCACGGGACTCCGCCGTGTCCTGGACCCCGACGGCCAGCACGGGGTGCGGCGACACCTCGACGAAGACGGTGTTCCCGGCTTCGACGAGAGCGCCGACCGTTTCTTCGAAGCGCACGGTCTGGCGCAGGTTGCGGTACCAGTACCCGGCGTCGGCTTCCGCGGTGTCCATCTCCGCGCCGGTCACGGTGGAGTGGAACGGCACGCGCGACGACACGGGAGAGGTCCCGGCCAGCACCTGGGCGAGCTCGTCCTCGATCAGTTCCACGTAGGAGGAGTGGGAGGCGTAGTCCACGGCGATGCGCCGGGCCCGCACGCCGTCCGCCTCGCAGTCGGCGAGCAGCTCGTCCAGCGCGTCGGGCTCGCCGGCCACGACGACCGAGGTCGGCCCGTTGACCGTGGCGATCGACAACCGCCCGTTCCACCCGGCTATGCGCTCGGCCGCCTGCCGCGCGGTCAGTGCCACGGACATCATCCCGCCGTGCCCGGCCAGGCTCCCGGCGATGACCTGCGAGCGCAGGGCCACCACCCGGGCGCCGTCCCGCAGGGACAGTCCGCCCGCGACGCAGGCCGCGGCGATCTCGCCCTGCGAGTGTCCGACCACCGCGGTCGGCTCCACACCGTACGAACGCCAGAGCGCCGCCAGTGACACCATCATCGCCCACAGCACCGGCTGGACCACGTCCACGCGCTCGAGCGTCGGCGCGCCGGGGGCCTGACGGACCACGTCCTCCAGGTCCCAGTCCACGAACTCGGCCAGGGCCAGGCCGCACTGCGCCATCGACTCGGCGAACACCGGTGCGGCGTCCAGCAGTTCCACCGCCATGCCCGCCCACTGCGAACCCTGGCCGGGGAACACGAACACCACGCGGCGACCGGAGGCGGCCGACGCGCCCTCCACCGGTCCGACCACCACGCCGGACGCCTCCTCGCCACGGGCCAACTGGCCCAGACGTGCGCAGAGTTTGTCGCGGTCGCGGCCGGTCACCACGGCGCGGTTCTCGAACTGCGCGCGTCCGGAGACGAGCGAGAGGCCCGCGTCGGCCAGGGACAGGTCGGGGTCGTTCACCATGCGCGACAGGAGCCGCGCCGCCTGTCCGCGCACGGCCTCGGCGCCGCGTCCGGAGAGGACCCACGGCGCCGCGGTCGGCGCCACGGCCGCCGTCGCGACCGGCTCGGCCTCCGGGGCCCGCTCCAGGATGAGGTGGGCGTTGGTGCCGCTGATGCCGAAGGACGACACGCCCGCCCGGGCCGGGCGGTCTTCGGCCACCGGCCAGTCGCGGGCCTCCGTGAGGAGTTCCACGGCGCCGGTCGACCAGTCCACCTTCGTGGACGGTTCGTCCGCGTGCAGCGTGCGGGGCAGGACCCCGTGGCGCAGGGCCTGCACCATCTTGATCACGCCCGCCACACCGGCGGCGGCCTGCGCGTGGCCGATGTTGGACTTCAACGAGCCGAGCCACAGCGGCCGCTGCGCCGGTCGGTCCTGGCCGTAGGTGGCGATCAGGGCCTGTGCCTCGATCGGGTCGCCCAGCGTCGTACCGGTGCCGTGCGCCTCCACCGCGTCCACGTCCGCGGCGGACACGCCCGCGTTCGCCAGGGCCGCGCGGATGACACGCTGCTGCGAGGGACCGTTCGGCGCCGTCAGGCCGTTGCTCGCACCGTCCTGGTTCACCGCGGAGCCGCGGATGACGGCCAGTACGGGGTGCCCGTTGCGCCGGGCGTCCGACAGCCGCTCCAGCAGCAGCATGCCCGCGCCCTCGGCCCACGAGGTGCCGTCGGCCGCGTCGGAGAACGCCTTGGAGCGCCCGTCCGTCGCCAGTCCGCGCTGGCGGCTGAATTCCACGAACATCCCGGGCGTGGCCATGACCGTCACGCCACCGGCCAGCGCCAGCGAGCACTCGCCCGAGCGCAGGGACTGGGTGGCTTGGTGCAGCGCCACGAGGGACGACGAGCAGGCCGTGTCCACGGTCACCGCCGGGCCTTCGAGGCCCAGGAAGTAGGCGAGCCGTCCGGAGATCACGCTCGCGGCCTTGCCCGTGAGCAGGTAGCCGTCGAGCCCGTCCGTGGCCTCGTGCAGCAGGGCGCCGTAGTCCTGGGACATCGCCCCGGCGAAGACGCCGGCCTGGCTCCCGCGTACGGAGGCGGGGTCGATGCCCGCCCGCTCGAAGGCCTCCCAGGCCGTCTCCAGCAGCAAGCGCTGCTGGGGGTCCATGGCGAGGGCCTCGCGCGGCGAGATCCCGAAGAACCCCGGGTCGAACTCGGCGGCTTCGTGGAGGAATCCACCCTCCCGGACGTACGAGGTACCGGAGCGGCTCGGGTCCGCGTCGTAGAGCGCGTCGAGGTCCCAGCCCCGGTCGACGGGGAAGTCGGTGATGCCGTCCCGGCCTTGCGAGACCAGGTCCCACAGCTCCTCGGGGGACGTCACGCCGCCCGGCAGCCGGCAGCCCATGCCGACGATGGCGATGGGCTCGGCCGACAGGTCGGTCGCCGGTCCGAGGTCCTGCGCGGACGGCGAATCCGTCAGCTCACCGTCCAGGTGACGCACCAGTGCGCCGGGCGTGGGGTAGTCGAAGATCAGCGAGGCGGGCAACCGCAGTCCGGTCGTCTCGATCAGCCGGTCCCGCAGCTCGACCGCGGTGAGGGAGTCGAAGCCCAGGTCCTTGAAGGTGCGCGTCACGTCGACGGCGTCGGCCGATCGGTACTCCAGGACGGTCGCGACCTGCGTCCGTACGATCTCTTCGAACGACTGGCTCCGCTCGGGCTGCCGGACCGTCTCCGGGAGCTGCCGCGGGGACGGCGACTCGCCGACCCCGGGCTCGGTCCCGGTCTCGGCCTCGTCGGCCGGCCGCTCGACTCCACCGAGCCAGTAGCGCTCGCGTTGGAAGGCGTAGGTCGGCAGGTCCACCCGGGACGCACCCGTCCCCTCGAACGCCCGCGTCCAGTCCACCGCGACACCGTGCGTCCACGCACGACCCACACCGGCCACGAACGAACGCTCCTCGCCACGACCCGCGCGCAGCACCGGGACGAACACGCCGTCCGACACGCACTGCGCACCCATCGCGCTCAGCACGCCATCCGGGCCCAACTCCAGGAACACGGAGACGCCTTCGGCCGCGAGGGCCTCGACACCGTCCGCGAACCGCACCGAACCCCGCACGTGGCGCACCCAGTACTCCGGCGAGCACAGCTCCTCCGCCGACGCCACCGCACCCGTCACGTTCGACACCACCGGAATCACCGGGACGCCATACGTCAGACCCGCCGCGACCTCGCGGAACTCCTCCAACATCGCGTCCATCCGCGGCGAATGGAACGCGTGCGACACCACCAGGCGCTTCGTCTTGCGGCCTTGTTCCTTGAGCGCCGCCGCCATCTCCAGCACCGCATCCTCGTCACCGGACAGCACGACCGACGACGGGCCGTTGACCGCGGCGATCGAGACCCGATCCGCGTAATCGGCCAGCAGCTCGACGACGTCGGCTTCCGACGCCTGCACCGCCACCATCGCGCCACCCACAGGCAACGCCTGCATCAGACGGCCGCGCGCGGCCACCAACCGGGCCGCGTCCTCCAACGACCACACACCCGCCACACACGCAGCGACCAACTCACCGATCGAGTGACCGCCCACGAACTCCGGCCGCACGCCCCACGACTCGATCAGCCGGAACAGCGCCCACTCCACAGCGAACAGACCCGCCTGCGTGAACACCGTCTCGTCCAGAGCGCCCTCAGCACCGCCCTCGCCGAAGACGACCTCACGCACCCCACCCCGCACATGACCGGACAACTCCCGGTCCAACACCCCACACACCTCATCGAACGCCCCCGCGAACACCGGGAAACGCCCATACAACTCCCGCCCCATACCCACCCGCTGCGAACCCTGACCCGAGAACAACACGGCCAGTTGGCCGCCACCCGCCACCGAGCCCGGACCCACCACCACACCCGGGACCGACACACCGCGCGCGAGACCGCTCAGCGCATCCGTCAGGTCCTCGCCGGAAGCCCCGATGACGACGGCGCGGTTCTCGAACTCCGCCCGTCCCGAAGCCAAGGACCAGCCCACATCCACCGGTGACAGATCAGGCTCTGCTTCAAACCGTGACAACAATCGCGCAGCCTGCCCGCGCAATCCGTCAACTCCGCGCCCGGAAATCGGCCACGGCACCGCCGCGGGGGCCACAATCGCCGGCGGCGCCGAAGTCTCGGTATCGATCTCCGGGGCCTGTTCGAGAATCACGTGCGCATTCGTTCCGCCCATGCCGAATGAGGAAACACCGGCCAAAAGTGGGGTGCTCTCGTCGGGCCAGGATTCCAGTTCCTTCTGCACGCGCAGACGGAGCGAATCGAGGGGAATACCGGCGGGCGCTTCAGTGAAATTGAGGCTGGCGGGTATGAGCCTGTTCTTGATCGAGAGAACGGTCTTGATCAGTCCGGCAATACCGGCCGCTCCTTCGAGGTGGCCGAGATTGGTCTTCACCGATCCGACCCGGAGGGCGTCGTGCTCCGCACGGCCCGCGCCCATTGCCGCGCCGAGTGCGGTCGCCTCGACCTGGTCGCCCAGTCGGGTTCCGGTGCCGTGGAGTTCGACGTACTGGATTTCGGCGGGGTTCACTTCGGCCCGGCGGCACGCCAGGGAAATGACTTCTTCCTGTGCTTCGCGGCTCGGGGCGGTAAGTCCTTCTCCCCCGCCGTCGTTGTTCACGGCGCTGCCGCGAATGACGCTGAGGATCCGGTCGCCGTCGGCGAGGGCGCGCGAGAGCTTCTTGAGGACGACCAGGCCGCCGCCCTCGCCCCGCACGTATCCGTTGGCCCGGGCGTCGAAGGTCCGGCATTCCCCGTCGGGAGAGAGGCCGCCGAAATTCTCGGAGCGCGCGAAGCTCTCCGGGGCGAGGATGAGGTTGACGCCGCCGGCCAGGGCCAGGGAGCACTCACCCGTCCGCAGGGCCTGCGCCGCCTGGTGCACGGCGACCAACGAGGAGGACTGCCCGCAGTCCACGGTCAGGCTGGGTCCGCGCAGGCCCAGTACGTAGGAGACCCGGTTGGCGATGACGCTCCGGGCCAGTCCGGTCATGGCGTGCCGGCCGAGCGCCGAGGCTCCGCGGCGGTGCGCGAGCATCGCGTAGTCGTCCCACATCGAGCCGACGAACACGCCCGCGGGCTCGCCCTTCAGCGCGACGGGGGAGATTCCCGAGTCCTCCAGGGCCTCCCAGGCCAGTTCCAGCACGAGGCGCTGCTGCGGATCCATCGCGGCGGCCTCGCGCGGAGAGATCCCGAAGACGGCGGGGTCGAATGCGTCAACATGGCTCAGGAACGCGCCACGGATCTCCTGCTCGCCGTTTTCGGAACCACCGCTGCGGGTCAATTCCGAGTCGGCGCGCCCGTCGGGCACACCGGTGACCGAAGCGTTTCCCGCACTGAGGAGCTGCCATAAAGCCGCCGGGTTGGACGCGCCCGGGAAACGACAGGACAATCCAATAATGGCGATGTAATCATCCTGGAAGTTAGGCACGCTCGACAACACCGGAAAACCCCCTGCTCGACACATGAACTGGACATTCGCGCCCATCGCATCTTCTCCAGCAGAGAAGATCCCGGCGCCTCAGTATCCGTCAGCGACCCCGTTAAGGCCTCGCCACTCTAACCCTGGCTCGCGACGCAACGTCAAGATCCTTTTACCTTTCGGACACGGCGTCAGACCGCTCCGGGGTGACCACCCTCGCAGCAATAGGGAGGCCACCTCGCGGCCTCCACTTTAAAAGAGCGGCGCCCGGCTCGGCCGCACGGCGACGACCTACCAACACCCCACGGCTCGTGCTACGTTACGAATGGATCAAGGAGATCCCCGGGGGTACGCGAGGCTTTGCGTCACTGGTGATGTGCGGCTGAACGTAAGTCGACCATATCGCCATCCGCTTAGCTGACCTGCGTAGATGTACTGCGAATGGGCACTTGTCGCACGAGAGTCCATCAGGTCGGCAAACCCCCTCGGCTTTGGACCACGTCCGCCGTCGCGGTCGCACGTGCACGACGGGTCCGAACGAGCCGATCAGGAAACGGCATGAGCAGGTCCGCACGGGTGCGAACCCGCGGGCGGCCTGCGGCCCGGGCCAAGGCGGCCCCATCCAGAGCGAGGGAGTGTGTCCGGCAACGTGAACCAACCGACCGACCATCAAGTGGCCATCGTGGGCGCGGGGGTGATGGGTTCCGGCATCGCCACTCTGATGCTGGGGCACGGGATCCCCGTCGTCCTGGTCGACGTCGACGAGGCGACGCTCGACGACGCGCGTGGCAGGATTCTTCAGCAGCTCCGGCACGCCCAGCTCATGGGGGCGGTGCCGGCGGGCCGGGAGGCCGGACGGCTGGTCACCACCGTCTCCCTGGCCGAGGTGGCAGACTCGACGGCAGTGATCGAGGCGATCACCGAATCACCCGCGGCGAAGGCCAAGGTGATCGGCGAGGTCTCGGCGGCCGTCCGTCCCGGTACGCCGCTGATCTCCAACACCTCGGGCATCCCGATCGGCGAGCTGGCCAACTGGGCGGCACGACCGGCCGAGCTGCTCGGCACCCACTTCATGAACCCGTCGTACCTGATCAAGATGGTCGAGGTCAGCCGCGGCCCGCAGACGAGCGACGAGACGGTCGAGGCCGTCGTCGCCCTCCTGTCCACCGTGTCGCGCCGGGCGGTCATCGTGCAGGACGCCCCGGGCTTCGTGACCAGCCGGCTGCTCCACCCGATGATCAACACCGCGGTGCGGATCGTCGGCCAGGGCACCGCCACGGTCGAAGCGGTCGACGAGCTCATGGAGGGGTGCCTGGGGCACCCGACCGGGCCGCTGCGCACCGCGGACCTGATCGGGCTGGACAACCTGACGGACTCCCTCGCCGAACTCTACGAACGCACCGGCGACGAGGCGTGCAAACCCTGTGACCTCTTGCTGGACAAGGTTCGCCGCGGCGAACTCGGCCGCAAGACGGGCCACGGCTTCTACTCCTACTGAAAGGCGACACCATGACGATCGACCAGGCAATCGACGGAGCTGCGGTTACCCCCGAAGCCATCCAGGAGGCGCTGCTCGGCTTCCTCGAGGGCCGGACCAAGTCCACGCTGTCCCCGACCGAGGACCTCTTCGCCTCCGGTCTGCTGTCCTCCATGTTCGCCATGGAGCTGGTGGTCCACCTCGAACAGAGCTACCGGATCGCCATCGTCGGCGCGGACCTCAAGCTGGACAACTTCCGTACGGTGCAGGGCATGACGGACCTGGTGCTCCGGCTCCAGGGGGGCTCCACCGCGGGCAGCGATGTCTGAGCGACTGACCGGGGCGTTCGCGTTCTTCGACGGACTCGTCGACGGCCGGGCCGACGCGTGGGACCTGGCCGGTCGGATACCGGTCGAGCTGCTGCGCACGGCCGGTGCCCGAGGACTGCTGTGCGCCGAGGTCGCCCCCGCGCACGGCGGCCTCGGCCTGAGCAGCCGTGACAACGGCGAGCTGACGGCGTACGTCGGCAGCCAGTGCAGCTCCCTGCGGAGCGTGATGACCTCGCAGGGCATGGCGGCCTGGACCATCCAGCGGCTGGCGAACGCGGATCAGTCCGCGGCCCTGCTGCCGCTGCTGGTCGGCGGCCAGCTGGCGGCGGTGGGGTTCTCCGAGCCGGGCGCCGGCTCCGACCTCTCCATGATGAGCACGCAGATCAAGCTCGACGGCGACTCGGTCGTCCTCGACGGTCGCAAGATGTGGGTCACCGGCGCGCGGTACGCCGACCTGCTGATCGTCTTCGGCCAGTGCGAGGGCGGTGCGGCGGCCGTCGTGGTGCCCGCCTCGACCCCGGGCGTCCACGTGGAGGCGGTCGCCGACCCGATGGGGTGCCGGGCGGCCGGGCACGCGAACATCCGCTTCGACTCGGTGCGGCTGCCGGCGTCGAGCGTGCTGGGCAGTCCCGGCCTGCCGCTGCCGCTGCTGGTCACCACGGCGCTCGCGTACGGGCGGATCTCGGTGGCCTGGGGCTGCGTCGGCATCCTGCGGGCCTGCCGCAACGCCGCGGCGCTGCACGCCAAGTCCCGTACGCAGTTCGGCAAACCGCTCAGCGAGCACCAGCTCGTGGCGCGTCACCTCGCCGAGCTGTTCATCGCCGAGCAGGTGGCGACGCAGGCGTGCGCGCACGCGAGTGCGTGCTGGGACGCCGGTTCTCCCGACATGGTCGTCGCCACGGTCCTCGCCAAGCACGTCAGCGCCGGCAACGCCGCCACCGCAGCGGCCACCGCGGTGCAGGTGATGGCATCGGCCGCGGCGCAGGACGGCCATGTGGTGGCCCGTGCGTACCGGGACGCGAAGTTGATGGAGATCATCGAGGGCACCAGCGAAATCTGTCAGTTGATTCTGGCGCAGCATGCCGTCGCAACGGCGCAGTGAGCACCCGGGGAGGGTCCGTGTCTGAACAGCCGACCATCGTGAAGTGCCTGGTCTGGGACCTGGACAACACGCTCTGGCAGGGCACCTTGCTGGAGGACGACGAGGTCCGGGTGCCCGACGCGGTGCGGGAGCTGATCGCCACTCTGGACTCCCGCGGCATCCTGCAGGCGGTGGCCAGCAAGAACGACCACGATCTCGCCTGGGCGAAGTTGGAGGCGTTGGGGCTCGCCGAGTTCTTCGTCGTGCCCAGGATCGGGTGGGGGCCGAAGTCGGACTCGGTGCGGCTGATCGCCGAGCGGCTCAAGTTCGCCGAGGGCACCATCGCGTTCGTCGACGACCAGCCGGCCGAGCGTGCGGAGGTGGCCTTCCACCTGCCGCAGGTCCGGTGCTACGACGCCGCGGACCTGCTGTCCTTCGCGGACCTGCCGGAGTTCAGTCCCGAGAACGTCACCGTCGACTCCCGGCGGCGGCGCGAGATGTACCGGGCCGGCTTCGAGCGGGAGGCCCAGCAGGCCGCCTTCAAGGGCCCGGACGAGGAGTTCCTGCGGTCGCTGGAGCTGGTGATGCGCATCGAGCGGGCGACCGGCGAGCAGCTGACCCGCGTCGAGGAACTCACGCTGCGCACCAGCCAGATGAACGCGACCGGGGTGCACTATTCGGACGCGGCGCTGCGCGAGCTGCTGGCGGATCCCGGGCACGAGGTCCTGGTGACCACCATGGCCGACCGCTTCGGGCCGCACGGCGCGGTCGGTGTGATGCTGCTGGCGACGCACCCGGGTGTCTGGCACCTCAAGTTGCTGGCCACGTCGTGCCGGGTCGTCTCGTTCGGTGCGGGTGCGGCGCTCCTGAACTGGCTGATCGACCAGGCCGCGCGGGCGGGTGCGCACCTGGTGGCGGACTTCCGTCCCACGGACCGCAACCGGATGATGGAGATCGCCTACCGGTTCGCCGGTTTCACCCGGTCCTCCGAGGAGCCGTGCGACTGCCTGGCCGCTCTGCCGGCGGTGGGCGACGAGGGGCTCCAGCAGCTGCACCTGGTCTCCGGGCCGCGTGCGGCCCACCCCACCATCGAGATCAGCGCGCCGGATCTGGCCGCGCACCACGGGGTGGCCGCGGCAGCACCGGCGCGCTGATCGCTCAGCTCGTCCGCTTGCGCACCAAGGTAATTCCGTCGGCCACCGGAAGAAGGGATATCTCGACCCGTTCGTCGTCGCGCAGGAAAAGGTTCAGTTCGCGTACAGCGACCGAATCGGCATCCTGGGCGGACGGGTCGATAACCCTTCCGAAGAAGAGGGTGTTGTCGATGACAATGAGCCCGCCGGGGCGGACCAATTCGATAGCCGCATCGTAATAGCTGCGGTAATTCGCCTTGTCCGCGTCGATGAAAACGAAATCGAAGGTACCCGCCGCGCCCGCGGTGACCAGCTCGGCCATGGTGTCGGTCGCGTTGCCTATGCGGACGTCGATGCGGTCGCTGATGCCCGCCTTGTCCCAGTATTCCTGGGCGATGCCGGGCCATTTGTCGCTGATGTCGCAGGTGATCAGCCGACCGTCCGACGGGAGCGCGCGCGCCATGCACAGCGTGCTGTAGCCGGTGAACGTCCCGATCTCCAGTACGTTCCGGGCCCCGACCAGGCCGACGAGGAGGGCCAGGAATTGACCCTCCTCCGCCATTACCTGCATCGCCTGCCCCATGGGCAGCTCGCTGGTGAGCTCCCGGAGGCCGCGCAGGATTTCGTCATCACGTAATGAGACATCGCGGACGTAGGACAGCAATTCCGCAGAAGAAGCCAATTGATTTGCCATGGACTCAAAGTAATACTGGACCGCACGACAGTGCAAGCCCGGAATGGAATACCGGGAAGTCCCGCCCACACGGTCTTCACGCGGTCGCGAACGGGCCACGGAGGGGGTGTCAGTGTGCTCACGTATCCTTCCGGGCACCGCACACCGACTCGAAGGACCAAGAGAATTGTCCGGTCTGACTGCCTTTCCGCTGCCCTTCCACACGTTCCGTTCCTTGCCGTACGCGACCCCCCGCACCCTGCGTGAGCTCCAGATGATGCGGCTCAGTTCGCACATCCGGGCGAAGTCGGGGTGGTTCGACAAGATGCGCGACGGCGACGTCGTCGCCAGGTGGACGCGAGAGGCGGTCGCCCAGGGCCTCACCGAGGCGCAGGTGCGGTACGTGATCGCCGAACTCGCGCACTACCGCGCGCTGCGCGACGAGCCGACCGGCGTCGAGGTGTCCGGGGTCGACGGGGTGTGGCAGTCGGACTCGCTGGTCGACGACGACCTGCGCGCGCGGCTGCGGGCGGCGGTCCGGGTCCTGGAAGAGGTCCCCGAGGCCGAGCGGGACTGGCACCCGGGATCCGACGGCCAGGTGCTGGACCTGGTCCATCCCTCGCTGTTCTGCCTGACGAGGGGGGTCAGCGGCGGGCCGGAGCAGGCGTGGGAGGACCCGACGGACCGGCACGCGAAGTACGAGTTCTCCGAGAAGTACCAGTGGTTGCCCACGGAGGTCGACGTCAGCGACGAGGGCGACGTGGCCTTCCGTTCCTACGTCAACAACGTCCATCCCGAGGAGCACCGCGAACTGGACGCCGTGCTGCCCGAGTTGTTCGCGCGCATGCGGCCGCTCCTGGAGAACGTGCTCACCGACCTGCGCCACCCCCGGCCGCTGCGGATCGAGGTCGATCCCTACGGGTGGTACGACGCGAGGCCGGAGTACCCGAAGAAGTCCGCCTTCGCCGAGGACGAGGAGGGGGCCGCGGCCTACGCGGCGGCCCGCGACGCGTACGACGTGGCCTCGGACGCGTGGTGGGAGAACCGGCGTCCGGTCGTGCCGGACGCCCCGGACTTCACCGCGCCCGAGCTGCCGGACGAGGCCGCCCGGGTCGATCTGCGCGGCCGCCGCCTCCAGGTCATCGTCAAGCTGGCGACCGTACACCTGACCCCGGAGAAGCCCGAGTACCCGGGCGGCTCCTGGCACGTCGAGGGGATGATCAACGAGCGGATCGTGTCGACCGGCATCTACTACTGGGACAGCGAGAACATCACCGAGAGCCGGCTGGGCTTCCGGGCGGCCCTCGACGACCCGGAGTACGAACAGAACGACGACGACGGCGTGCGCGAGGTCTACGGCCTGGAGAACGAGGACGCCCTGAGCCAGGCGCTGGGGTCGGCGTCGACTCCGGCGGGCCGCTGCCTGGCCTTCCCGAACGTCCTGCAGCACCGCGTCAGCCCGTTCGCACTCGTGGATCCCGACCGCCCGGGGCACCGCAAGATCCTCGCGTTCTTCCTGGTCGACCCGTCGCGCAGGATCGTCTCGACGGCCGACGTGCCGCCGCAGCAGCCGTGGTCCGCCACCTCGACCATGACGCTGGAGGAGGCCGAGGGCCACCGCGAACAGCTCATGCGGGAGCGGAAGTTCTTCGTCGACGAGCACAACGAGCAGATCTACGAACGCGAGTTCTCCCTCTGCGAGCACTGACCCCGGCGCCCGAGCGGGTGGCCGCCCTCGGCGGGGAACCGGACTTCGACCTGGCCACAACCGTCGCCCCGTACCGCCTCACCGG
>NZ_JBHWLC010000011.1:54785-157235 GCF_042730635.1 Streptomyces sp. NPDC059917 | reverse complement strand
CCCCCGAAAGTATCTTGACGTCGAGATTGATGTCCGGCAGGCTGCCACCCGTTGGGTCTCTTGATGTCAAGAGACTTTCGGGGTGAGCGGAAGGGCGCGCGTGATGGAGGTCGAGCCGGGAGGCGGCCTGTGGGCACGGTTGCGGCGGCCGCCCGGTGGGCGGGATGCGCGGATCATGCTGTTCGCCCAGTTGTTGGACCGCACCGGGTCGGGGGTCTGGGCGGCCTCCTCGGTCCTGTACTTCACGTTCGTCGTCGGCTTCGACGCCCGGCAGCTCGGCCTGCTGCTGGGGGTGGCCGGGGTGGCGGGGATCGCCGGGTCGCCGTTGGCGGGGCGGCTGGCCGGGCGCTTCTCCGTACGGGCCCTGCTGATCGGTTGCCACCTCCTGCGGCTGGCGACCCTGTGCCTGATGCTGGTGTGCACGCGCTTCGACGTGCTGCTGCCCGTCGTCGCGATCACCTACCTGGGCGACCGGGCGGCCAAGACGCTGGAGATGCTCTTCGCCACGCGCGTCGCGGGTGAGCGGCGCGCGGAGTACCAGGCCCTCTCGCGCAGTGCGGCGAACGCCGGGGTCGCGGTGGGGGCGGGGATCGCCGCGCTCGGGCTCGCCGTCGGCAGCCGCGGGGCGTTCGCCGCGCTGATCCTCGCCAACGCCCTGTCGTTCGTCCTGGCCGCCGCGCTCGTGTGGCGCACCCGCGAGCCGCGGGCCCGCGCCCACGTCGTGGCGCGCTCCACGGACGCCGAGCCCGTCGCCCCCGCCAGTCCGTGGCGCGATCGCGGCTACCTGCGGTTCGTCCTGCTGGACATCCCGATGAGCCTCGACGACTCGATCCTCAATGTCGGCCTGCCGCTGTGGCTCGTGGAGCACACCTCGGCGCCGCACGCCGTGGTCCCGGCCTTCCTGGCGATCAACACCGTGCTCGTCGTCATCCTCCAACTGCACGTGTCGGCCCGGGTGCGGGGGCCGCGCCGGGCCGCCGGGGTGGTGCTCCTCTACGGCGCCACCCTGCTCGCCTGCTGCGTCGTGCTGGCGACCGCCACCGGGGGCGGGGCGTGGAGCGCCTCGCTCGCCCTGCTCGTCGCCGCGGTGCTGGTCACCGCGGCCGAGTTGATCCGTTCGGTCAGCTCCTGGGAGCTGGCGGTCTCCCTCGCCCCGCCGGAGTCGAGGGCCGCCTACCTGGGCGTGGCCGGCATGGCCCAGTCGATCCAGAAGTCGGCCGGGCCCCTCCTGCTCACCGGTGCGGTCATGGCGGTGGGCCCGGCCGGTTGGCTCCTGCTGGGCGGTGCGGTGGCGGGTCTGTCGGTGGTGCAGCGCCGGGGGTGCCTGCGCCGCCTGGACGCCTTGGAGGGTGCCAACTCCCCTGCGGTCACCCCCCGTTCCTGAAGGGGGCGCGCTCCGGACAAATAATGCAAGCATGCTTGATTGTTTTGTCGTGCGCTGCCACGCTTCCCCCCACAGCCGTGTCCTGGGGTCCCGAGGGAGCGCACCGTGCCCGAGCCGTCGTCCGCCGCCACCGAACACGCCGCAGCAGCGGTGTACGTCGATCTCCGCGAGGAGGGCCGTGACCTCGACCTCCTCGTCGCCGAGCTGTCCGACCCCGGCTGGGCCGCGGCGACCCCCGCCGCCGGCTGGAGCATCGCCCACCAGATCGCCCACCTGGCGTGGACCGACCGGGCGGCGCTGCTGGCGCTCACCGACGCCGACGGCTTCGCGGGGATGGTCGCGGCCGCCTTCGCGGCGCCCGACTCGTTCGTCGACGACGGCGCGGCCGAAGGGGCCGCGCTCGCGCCCGCCGAGCTGCTGAGCACGTGGCGGGCCGGGCGCACCGCACTGGACCGGGCGCTCGCCGCGGCCTCGCCCGACACGCGCTTCCCCTGGTACGGGCCGCCCATGAAGGCCGCCTCGATGGCCAGTGCCCGGCTGATGGAGACCTGGGCGCACGGCCAGGACGTCGCCGACGCGCTCGGGGTGCGCCGTACGCCCACCGACCGGCTGCGGCACGTCGCCCGGATCGGTGTGCGGGCCCGCGACTACGCCTTCGCGGTGCGCGGACTGCCCGCTCCCGCCGAGGAGTTCCGGGTGGAGCTGACCGCCCCCGACGGGGCGGGCGCATGGACGTACGGGCCCCCGGACGCCCCGCAGCGCGTCACCGGCCCCGCGCTCGACTTCTGCCTGCTGGTGACCCAGCGGGCGCACCGCGCCGACCTCGGCGTACGGGCGCTGGGCGCCGACGCCGAGCAGTGGCTCGACATCGCGCAGGCCTTCGCGGGCCCGGCCGGTCCCGGCCGCGAGCCGGGTGGCGGTCCCGCGTGAGCGGCGCGCGGCGCGCCCTGCGCATCGGCAACGCGTCCGGCTTCTACGGCGACCGGTTCTCGGCGGTGCGCGAGATGCTGACCGGCGGCGAACTGGACGTCCTGACCGGGGACTACCTCGCCGAGCTGACCATGCTGATCCTCGGCCGCGACCGGCTCAGGGATCCGGGCCTCGGCTATGCGAAGACCTTCCTGCGCCAGCTGGAGGAGGGCCTCGGCCTCGCGCACGAGCGGGGCGTGCGGATCGTCGCCAACGCGGGCGGCCTCAACCCGGCCGGGCTCGCGGACGCCGTGCGCGAACTGGCCGCGAAGACCGGCGTACCGGTGCGCGTCGCGCACGTCGAGGGCGATGACGTGATGCCCTACGCCGAAGGGGTGCTGACCGCCAACGCCTACCTCGGCGGCGCCGGGATCGCGGCCTGCCTGCGGGCCGGGGCGGACGTCGTCGTCACCGGCCGGGTGACCGACGCGGCGCTCGTCAGCGGCCCCGCCGCCTGGTGGTTCGACTGGTCGCCCGGGGACCACGACCGGCTGGCGGGAGCGGTGGTCGCCGGGCACGTCCTGGAGTGCGGGACCCAGGCCACCGGCGGCAACTACTCCTTCTTCACCCGCCACGCGGCGATGGCCCGCCCCGGCTTCCCGCTCGCCGAGATCGAGGCGGACGGCTCCTGCACCCTCACCAAACACCCCGGCACGGGCGGCGCGGTGACCACCGGAACCGTCACCGCGCAGCTGCTCTACGAGACCCAGGGCGCCCGCTACCTCGGCCCCGACGTGACGGCCCGCCTCGACACCGTGCGGCTGCGCGAGGAGGGCCCGGACCGGGTCCGGATCAGCGGGGTGCGGGGCGAGGCGCCGCCCCCGACCCTCAAGACCGGCGTGACCCGGATCGGGGGCTGGCGCAACGAGGTGGTGTTCGTCCTGACCGGCCTCGACATCGAGGCGAAGGCGCAGCTCGTACGGGACCAACTGGCCGGGGCGCTGGAGGGCGTGGCCGACGTCGGCTGGACCCTCGTCCGCGGTGACCACGCGGACGCGCCGACCCAGGAGACGGCGAGCGCGATGCTGCGGCTGGTGGTCCGGGACCCCTCCGCCGACCGGGTCGGGCGGGCCCTGACCTCGGCGGCGATCGAGCTGGCCCTCGGCAGCTACCCCGGGTTCCACGTGACGGCCCCGCCCGGACCGGCCCAGCCGTACGGGGTGTTCAGCTCCGGGCAGCTGCCCGCGGACACCGTCCCCCACGTGGCGGTCCTCCCGGACGGCAGCCGCCTGGCCATCCCGGCGCCCGGCCCCGGGGCGCCGCCGCTCTCCCCGCTGCCGCCGCTGCCGGTCCCGCCCGACCCGGGCCCCGCGGGAGCCCCGGCGGGGGAGGTCCCCACCCGCCGCGCGCCGCTCGGGCTGGTGGCCGGGGCCCGCAGCGGGGACAAGGGAGGGGACGCGAACGTCGGCGTCTGGGTCGAGGGCGCGGACGCCTGGGAGTGGCTGCGGAGCACCCTCACCGTCGACCTGTTCCGGGAGCTGCTCCCCGAGACCCGCACCCTGCCGGTGACCCGGCACGACCTGCCGAACCTGCGCGCCCTGAACTTCGTCGTGACCGGGATCCTCGGCGACGGCGTCGCCTCCGGGCACCGCTTCGACCCGCAGGCCAAGGCGCTCGGCGAATGGCTGCGCGCCCGCCACCTGGACGTCCCCGTCAGCCTTCTCCCCCCTCTCGCACCCCTTCCGGAGGTGAGCCGCCCATGACCCGGCTCGGCACCAGCGTCGACACCCGCGACCCCGACCACCTGGCCCATCGGGCCGCCGCCCTGGAACGCATCGAGGCCCTCGACGCCGAGCACGCCAAGGCGCTCGCGGGCGGCGGCGAGAAGTACACGGCCCGCCACCGGGCGCGCGGCAAGCTGCTCGCCCGGGAACGGATCGAGCTGCTCCTCGACCCGGACACCCCGTTCCTGGAGCTGTCCCCGCTCGCGGCCTGGGGCAGCGACTACCCGGTGGGCGCCTCGATGGTGACCGGGATCGGTGTGGTCGAGGGCGTCGAATGCCTGGTCACCGCCAACGACCCGACGGTGCGCGGCGGTGCCTCCAACCCCTGGACCCTGAAGAAGGCGCTGCGCGCCAACGAGATCGCGCGGGCGAACCGGCTGCCCTGCATCAGCCTGGTCGAGTCCGGCGGCGCCGACCTCCCGTCCCAGAAGGAGATCTTCATCCCCGGCGGGGCGATCTTCCGGGACATCACCCGGCTCTCCGCCGAGGGGATCCCCACCGTGGCCGTCGTCTTCGGCAACTCCACGGCGGGCGGGGCCTACATCCCGGGGATGTCCGACCACACCGTGATGATCAAGGACCGGTCGAAGGTCTTCCTCGGCGGCCCGCCGCTGGTCAAGATGGCGACCGGCGAGGAGAGCGACGACGAGTCCCTCGGCGGCGCCGACATGCACGCCCGCACCTCGGGCCTCGCCGACTACTACGCCGTCGACGAGGAGGACGCGATCCGCCGGGCCCGACGGATCGTGGCCCGCCTCAACCACCGCAAGGCGCGGCCGGAGCCGCCGGTGGCGCGGGAGCCGCTGTACGACGCCGAGGAGCTGCTCGGCATCGTGCCGTCCGACCTCAAGACCCCCTTCGACCCGCGCGAGGTCATCGCCCGGCTGGTCGACGGCTCCGACTTCGACGAGTTCAAACCGCTGTACGGGACCAGCCTGGTCACCGGCTGGGCGAGCCTGCACGGCTACCCGATCGGCATCCTCGCCAACGCCCAGGGCGTGCTGTTCAGCGCCGAGTCGCAGAAGGCCGCCCAGTTCATCCAGCTCGCCAACCAGCGCGACATCCCGCTCCTCTTCCTGCACAACACCACCGGCTACATGGTCGGCAAGGAGTACGAGCAGGGCGGGATCATCAAGCACGGCTCGATGATGATCAACGCGGTGTCCAACTCGAAGGTCCCGCACCTGTCCGTCCTCATCGGCGCCTCCTACGGCGCGGGCCACTACGGCATGTGCGGGCGGGCCTACGACCCCCGCTTCCTCTTCGCCTGGCCCGGCGCGAAGTCCGCGGTGATGGGACCGCAGCAGCTCGCGGGCGTGCTGTCGATCGTCGCGCGCGCCTCGGCCGCCGCGAAGGGGCAGCCGTACGACGACGAGGCCGACGCCGGGATGCGGGCCTTCGTGGAGCAGCAGATCGAGTCGGAGTCCCTGCCGATGTTCCTGTCCGGGCGGCTGTACGACGACGGGGTCATCGACCCGCGCGACACCCGCACCATCCTCGGCCTGTGCCTCTCGGTCGTCCACAACGCCCCCGTCGAGGGCGCCCGTGGCGGCTTCGGCGTCTTCCGGATGTGAGCCCCCACATGACCACCTCACCCGCACCCACCGCGTCCGGGCCCACCGCGGCCGACCTCGCCGCGCCCCGGACGATCGGCTCGCTGCTCGTCGCCAACCGCGGGGAGATCGCCGTACGGATCTTCCGCACCGCCCGCGCCCTCGGCCTCGACACCGTCGCCGTGTACGCCGACCCCGACGCCGGGGCCCTGCACGTGCGGGAGGCCGACGCGGCCGTCCGGCTGCCCGGGGCCGCCCCCGCCGAGACCTACCTGCGCGGCGAACTCCTCGTACGGGCGGCCCTCGCCGCCGGCGCCGACGCCGTCCACCCCGGCTACGGGTTCCTCTCCGAGAACGCCGACTTCGCCCGGGCCGTGCGCGCCGCCGGACTGCTCTGGATCGGGCCGCCCCCCGAGGCGATCGAGGCCATGGCCTCCAAGACCCGCGCCAAGGAGCTGATGCGCGCCGCAGGGGTCCCCCTGCTCGACCCGGTCGACCCGGCCACGGCCACCGCCGCGGACCTGCCGCTGCTCCTCAAGGCCGCCGCCGGTGGCGGCGGCCGGGGCATGCGGGTCGTCCGCGACCTCGACTCCTTGAAGGAGGAGCTCGAAGCCGCCGCGGCCGAGGCCCGGTCCGCCTTCGGCGACGGCGAGGTCTTCGCGGAGCCCTACGTCGAGCGCGGCCGGCACGTGGAGGTGCAGGTCCTCGCCGACGCCCACGGCACCGTCTGGGCACTGGGCACCCGGGACTGCTCCCTCCAGCGCCGCCACCAGAAGGTCATCGAAGAGGCCCCGGCCCCCGCCCTCCCCGAGAGCCTGCGCACCACCTTGCGCGAAGCCGCCGTCGCCGCCGCCCGCGCGGTGTCCTACCAGGGCGCGGGCACCGTCGAGTTCCTCGTCACCGCCGACGGGCGCCCGTACTTCCTGGAGATGAACACCCGCCTCCAGGTGGAACACCCGGTCACCGAAGCCGTCTTCGGGATCGACCTCGTCGCCCTCCAACTGCGCGTCGCCGAGGGCCGGGCGCTGCCCCTGGACCCGCCCCCGGCCGAAGGCCACGCCGTCGAGGCCCGGCTGTACGCGGAGGACCCGGCCCGGGACTGGCGCCCGCAGGCCGGGGTCCTGCACACCCTGTCCGTCCCCGGGGACGGGATCCGGATCGACACGGGCTTCGCCGACGGCGACACCGTCGGCGTGCACTACGACCCGATGCTCGCCAAGGTCATCGCCCACGCCCCCACCCGCGCCGAAGCCGTCCGCGCGCTCACCCGCGCCCTGGCCCGGGCCCGCATCCACGGGCTCACTACCAACCGGGACCTGCTGGTGCGTTCGCTGCGCCACCCGGAGTTCACCGCCGCGCGCCTCGACACCGGCTTCTACGAACGCCACCTCGCCGAGCTCACCGCCTCGGCCCCGGACGCCGCCCGGGCGGCCCTCGCCGCCGCCCTCGCCGAGGCCGCCCCCGCCGCCGACGCGCCGCTCGCCGGGCGGCTCGGCGGCTGGCGCAACGTGCCGTCCCAACCGCAGAGCCGCGGCTACACCGTGGACGGGACGGCGTACGAGGTCCGCTACCGCCCGACCCGCAACGGGCCCCCGCAGCTCGTGGACCAGCCCGGCGTCCGCGTCGTGGCCGTCGCACCCGAGTCGGTCACCCTCGACATCGACGGCGTCCACCGGGTGTTCCACGTGAAACACGAATCGAACAGCCCCGAGGTGTACGTCGATTCACCGCTCGGCGCGCACACCCTGATCCGGCGACCGCGCTTCACCGAACCCCGGGACCGCACCGCACCGGGATCCCTGCTCGCCCCCATGCCCGGCACCGTCGTGCGGATCGCCGAGGGCCTCGCCCCCGGCTCCGCCGTCACCGCCGGGCAGCCCCTGCTCTGGCTGGAGGCCATGAAGATGGAGCACCGCATCGTCTCGCCCGCCTCCGGCACGCTCACCGCGCTCCACGCCGCCCTCGGCCGCCAGGTCGAATTCGGCGCCCTGCTCGCCGTCGTCCAGGAGGAACCGCCCGCATGAGCAACGCCGTTGTGGAATCAGCAGAACACCGGGCCCTGCGCGCGGCCGTCGCCGCCCTCGGGCAGCGCTACGGTCGCGAGTACCTCGCCCGGGTGGCCCGCGAGGGCGGCCACCCCGACGAGCTGTGGGCCGACGCCGCCAAGCTCGGCTACCTCGGGGTCAACCTCCCCGAGGAGTACGGGGGCGGTGGCGGAGGCATCGCCGAACTCTCCATCGTGCTCGAAGAGCTGGGCGCCGCGGGCTGTCCGCTGCTGATGATGGTGGTCTCGCCCGCCATCTGCGGCACGGTCATCGCCCGCTTCGGCACCGAGGAGCAGAAGCGGGCCTGGCTCCCCGGCCTCGCCGACGGCAGCCGGACCATGGCCTTCGGGATCACCGAGCCGGATGCCGGATCCAACTCCCACCGCATCACCACCACCGCACGGCGCGACGGCGACGACTGGGTGCTGTCCGGGCGCAAGGTCTTCATCTCCGGCGTGGACATCGCCGACGCCACCCTCATCGTCGGGCGCACCGAGGACGCCCGCACCGGACGCCTCAAGCCCTGCCTGTTCATCGTGGACCGCGACACCCCCGGCTTCACCCGTTCGGTCATAGACATGGAACTCCAGGCTGCCGAGAAGCAGTTCGAACTGGTCCTGGACGAGGTGCGGCTGCCCGCCGGGGCCCTGGTCGGCGACGAGGACGCGGGCCTGCTCCAGCTCTTCGCCGGACTCAACCCCGAACGCGTCATGACCGCCGCCTTCGCCATCGGCATGGGCCGCTACGCCCTGGCCAAGGCGGTCGACTACGCCAAGACCCGGCAGGTGTGGAAGGAGCCGATCGGCGCCCACCAGGCCGTCGCCCACCCGCTGGCGGCCGCCCACATCGAGCTGGAGCTGGCCCGCCTGATGATGCAGAAGGCCGCCCACCTCTACGACGCCGGGGACGACATGGGCGCCGGCGAGGCGGCCAACATGGCCAAGTACGCTGCCGGCGAGGCCTGCGTGCGGGCGGTGGACCAGTCCGTCCACACCCTGGGCGGCAACGGCCTCACCCGCGAATACGGACTCGCCGCCCTCATCACCGCCTCCCGGGTGGCCCGCATCGCACCCGTCAGCCGCGAGATGATCCTCAACTTCGTCTCGCACCAGACCCTGGGCCTGCCCAAGTCCTACTAGAACGGAACGGCCGGAGGAACGGACATGACCCCGATCGTCGGATCCGCGCACGCCAGCGGCATCACCACCCTCACGCTCGACTCGCCGGGCAACCGCAACGCGCTCTCCGCGGAACTCGTCGGCGAGCTGCGCGCGGCCCTCGCCGCGGCGGGTGCGGACCCGGCGGTCCGGGCCATCGTCCTCACCCACACCGGCACCACCTTCTGCGCCGGAGCGGACCTGAAGAACCCCTTCGCGCCCGAGGACTTCCTCGCGCTGCTGCGCGAGCTGGCCGAACTGCCCACACCGGTCGTGGCCCGGGTGACCGGCCACGTCCGGGCCGGTGGCCTCGGGCTGCTCGGGGCCTGCGACATCGCCGCCGCGGGGCCGCAGTCCTCGTACGCCTTCACCGAGAGCCACCTGGGCCTGGCCCCGGCGGTCATCTCGATCCCGCTGCTGCCCCGGCTCGACCCGCGGGCCGCGGCCCGCTACTTCCTCACCGCCGAGCGCTTCGGACCGGCCGAGGCGGCCCGGATCGGACTGCTCACCCTGCACGCCGACGACGTCGACCAAGCCCTCGAACCGGTCCTGGCGGGCCTGCGCAGGGCCTCGCCGCAGGGCCTCGCCGCGTCGAAGGCGCTGGTCACCGCGCCCGTACGGGCAGCCCTGGAGCGGGACGGCGAGCGGCTGACCGCCCTGTCGGCGACCCTCTTCGCCTCCGCGGAGGCCCGCGAGGGCATCACCGCCCTCTTCGAGCGCCGGGACCCGTCGTGGACGTCCTGACCGATCCGCAGCACAGCGGTCCCCGCCGGCCCGCGGGACCCAAGCAGGCCCGGAGCCGGGTCACCCGCCGCCACCTCCTGGAGGCGGCCGTGTCCTGCCTGGCCGAGCACGGCTGGGCGGGCTCCACCGTCGCCGTCGTCGCCGAGCGGGCGGGCGTCTCCAGGGGCGCGGCCCAGCACCACTTCCCCACCCGCGAGGCCCTCTTCACCGCCGCCGTCCAGTACGTCGCCGAGGAGCGGTCCACCGCCCTGCGCGAGCTGTTCCAGGCGGCCCCGGCGCCGCGCGCCGAGGTGGTCCACGCCGTGGTGGACCTCTACACGGGCGCGCTCTTCCGGGCCGCGCTCCAGCTGTGGGTGGCCGCCTCCAACGAGGAGCAGCTGCGGCCCCCGGTCATCGAACTGGAGGCGCGGGTCGGGCGCGAGACCCACCGCATCGCCGTGGAACTCCTGGGCGCCGACGAGTCCGTGCCCGGGGTGCGCGAGAGCGTCCAGGGATTCCTCGACATGGCGCGCGGGCTGGGGCTGGCGAACGTCCTGACCGACGACACCGCCCGCCGGGCCCGGGTGGTCACGCAGTGGGCGGCCATCCTCGACACCGCCCTCGGCCCGCCCCGGGACTGAGCCGGGGCGGGGCGGGGGACCGGCCCGCTAGCGGGCGATGTCGGCGTAGCCCTCGATGGCCTGCGGCTCCCGGGTGCCCGGGCCCACGTAGCGCGCCGAGGGACGGACCAGGCGGCCCGTGCGCTTCTGCTCCAGGATGTGCGCGGACCAGCCGGCCGTGCGGGCGCAGGTGAACATCGAGGTGAACATGTGCGCCGGGACCTCCGCGAAGTCCAGCATGATCGCCGCCCAGAACTCCACGTTGGTCGCGAGCACCCGGTCGGGGCGCCGCGCGTGCAGCTCCTCCAGCGCGGCCTTCTCCAGCGCGGCCGCCACCTCGTAGCGCGGCGCGTCCAGCTCCTTGGCCGTGCGGCGCAGCACGCGGGCGCGCGGGTCCTCGGCGCGGTAGACGCGGTGCCCGAAGCCCATCAGCCGCTCGCCCTTGTCCAGGGCCTTCTTCACGTACGCCACGGCGTCGCCGCTGCGCTCGATCTCCTCGATCATGCCCAGCACCCGCGACGGCGCACCGCCGTGCAGCGGCCCGGACATGGCGCCGACGGCGCCCGACAGGGCGGCCGCGACGTCGGCGCCGGTGGAGGCGATGACCCGGGCGGTGAAGGTGGAGGCGTTCATGCCGTGTTCGGCGGCCGAGGTCCAGTACGCGTCGACGGCCTTGACGTGCTTGGGGTCGGGCTCGCCCCGCCAGCGGATCATGAAGCGTTCGACGACGGACTCGGCCTTGTCGATCTCGCTCTGCGGCACCATCGGCAGGCCCTGGCCGCGGGCGGACTGGGCGACGTACGACAGGGCCATCACGGCCGCGCGCGCGAGGTCGTCACGCGCGGTCCGCTCGTCGATGTCGAGCAGCGGCTTCAGACCCCACACCGGGGCCAGCATCGCGAGCGCGGACTGCACGTCGACGCGGATGTCCCCGGAATGCACCGGGATCGGGAAGGGTTCGGCGGCGGGCAGCCCCGGGTTGAACGCACCGTCGACCAGCAGTCCCCAGACGTTCCCGAAGGACACGTGACCGACCAGGTCTTCGATGTCGACACCCCGGTAGCGGAGCGATCCGCCTTCCTTGTCGGGCTCGGCGATCTCGGTCTCGAACGCGACGACCCCTTCGAGCCCGGGTACGAAGTCGGACATCAGGCGGCTCCTCAGATAGATGCGAACACGCGCGGCTCCCGGCGTGATTCGCGGTCCGGCGCGGTCATCCCCGTTGATGCCCGGCCGGGCCGATGGTCACCCTCGGGTGGACCAGCGGACCGGCCCCAAGATTTTGTCCGTTCCGGATGGCCTGCGGAAGCGTGACATGCGGCACACCCCCGCGGGGCGTCCTGCGGCAGGATGGCGGGGTGACAGACAAGGATCTTGACCCCGCACTCATGCGGATGCAGTACCGCTCGGAGATCCTCGCCGAGGACGGCCTCGCCGCGGACCCCATGGAGCAGTTCGCGCAGTGGTTCCGGCAGGCCGCCGACGCGAACCTGTTCGAGCCGAACGCGATGGTCGTCTCGACCGCCACCCCCGACGGGCGGCCCAGCTCCCGCACGGTGCTGCTCAAGCAGTTCGACGCGCGCGGCTTCGTCTTCTTCACCAACTACGGCTCGCGCAAGGGCCGGGAACTGGCCGAGAACCCGCACGCGGGCCTGCTCTTCCCGTGGCACCCGATCGCCCGGCAGGTCCTGGTGACCGGCAGCGCGCTGCGGATCGGCCGGGACGAGACCGCCGCGTACTTCCGCTCGCGCCCGCACGGTTCGCAGCTGGGGGCCTGGGCCAGCGACCAGTCCCGGGTGATCTCCTCGCGCGCCGAGCTGGACCGCCGTTACGCGGAGCTGGCGCAGCGCTACCCGGAGGGGGAGCAGGTGCCGGTGCCGCCGGAGTGGGGCGGGGTGCGGGTGGTGCCGCAGGAGGTGGAGTTCTGGCAGGGCCACGAGAACCGCCTGCACGACCGGTTGAAGTACGTCCGCGACGGCGAGAAGTGGCGCGTCGAGCGGCTCTGCCCCTGAGGGCGTGCCCCGCCCGACCGGGCGGGGACAGCAGGCGACCCGCGGGCTCGGGTTCCTCTCCTGCAGTGAGAGGAGCCGGCCGGACGTACCGGCGAGCCCGCGGGTCGGGTGACTGCTTGGGATTGGCGCCGACACCTGTCGGCACTGCACTGCTTGGGTGCGTACGACAACGGGCGTCAGCCCGCAGTCACCTCACGCGTCCGGTTGCCAGACATTTCCGGAACCACCTCCCTTCTCGTGTACGGCAGAGCCTAGGACGGCGCCGCACGCCGCTCAAGCGATTTAATTCGGGGGGAATCCGGGGAATCAGGTGTGGGCTGCGTCACGTTCCAGTTCAATGATCTGACGTGCCGCACACGCGAACACCTGCAGGGGGTCCCAGGTGAGTGCTTCCGGACGTAGCGAGACCACCGACGATCTGCTCGCCGCACTGCTGGACGGGATGGACGCGGCGCTCTGCGCGTTCGATGCCGACGGCGTGATCACCCACTGGAACCGCGAGGCCGAGCGGATCCTGGGCTGGTCGGCCGCCGAGGCGGTGGGACGGCGCGGATTCGCCGGATGGGCGGCGCGGGCCGCCGACGCGCAGGACGTCGAGGCCAGACTGATGGCCGCGCAGGACGTCCCCGGCCGCCAGGTGCACGAGTTCGCCCTGCTCACCAAGGACGGCGGGCGGGTGCTCGTACGGACCCAGTCGGCCGGGGTGCCGGGCGCGGGCGGAAAACCGGCCGGGGTGTACTGCGCGTTCAGCGAGGTGCACGCGCAGATCGACCTGGAGCGCTCCATCGCGCTCAGCGAGGCCCTGATGGACGACGCCTCGTGGGGGGTCGTGCTCGTCGACGTCGACCTGCGGCCCGCCGTGGTCAACGCGCAGGCGGCCGCCGCCTTCGGCTCGGGGCGGACCGCCCTGCTGGGCCGGCCGCTCGGGGAGCTGCTCGCGCAGGGCGTGGAGGAGCTGGAGGGCGCGCTCCAGCACGTCCTGGCCGAGGGACCGCCGCCGGGGCCGGTGGAGCTGTGGGTCTCCGTGCGCACGGCCGCCGGTGTCCGCCGGCGCTGCTGGCGCAGCGGCTTCCTTCGGCTGGCCTCGCCGCTCGCGGAGGAACCGGTGCCGCTGGGGGTCGGCTGGCTGTTCCAGGACATCACCGAGGCCCGGCAGGCGGAACTGGACACCGCGCAGCTGCGCTTCCGCTCCCAGCAGCTGCACCGGGCGGGCCGGGCGGCGGGGGAGTGCGAGGAGTCGGCGGAGGCGGCGTCGGTCCGGCTGGAGTTCGCGCTGGCCGGTTTCGCGGACCACGCGCTGATCGACGTACTGGCCGCGGACGGGGCGCGCCTGGTCCGCTCGCCGGTGTCCCCGTCCGGGGCGGTGCCCGCCGCGGGCCCGCTGCTGCCGGGGCCGGGGGCGATCCCGGTCCGCTACGAGCCGGGGCACCCGGCGCTCCAGGCGCTGGACCGGATCGGTTCGGTCCGGGCCAGCGCGCCGGGGGGCGCCGCGGCCGAGGGCTGGCTCACGGCCCGCCGGTGGCCGCAGGGCGCCGCGCACGCGCTGTGCGTGGTCCTGCGCAGCCGGGGCCGGAGCCTGGGGATCCTGACGTTCCTGCGCGGCCCCTCGCGCCCGCCCTTCGACCGCGCGGACGCCGCCTACGCCGAGGAGGTCGCCTCGCGCGTGGCCACGGACCTGGCGCTGTCGACCCCGGCGGCGTGACGGCCCCGGCGGGCGGGTCTCGCGGGTACCGCCTAGTGGCGGAAGAAGATCCGGTCGCCGTACTCCTGCATGACGCGGCCGTTCCACTCGTGCCCGCCGTCGACGTTGCCCGAGCGCAGCAGCGGCGGCTCGACGCCGCGGGCGGCCAGGTCGCCCGCCGCTGCGGCCATGACCGCCTGCATGATCGCGCTGGTCACGACCGTGGACGCCGGGGCGAAGGGCGCGTCGATCCCCGCCAGGCTCAGCTCGGCGTCACCGACCGCGATCTTGCTGTCCAGGACGATGTCGCAGTGGTCCTTGAGGAAGGTGCCCGAGACGTGCCGCGAACGGGTCTCGGTCGCGTAGGCCACCGAGGTCACGCCGATCACCTTGAGCCCGATGGCCCGCGCGTTCATCGCCATCTCGACGGGCAGCGCGTTGCGCCCGGAGAGGGAGATGATCACCAGGACGTCGCCGTCCGCGGCCGGGCTGCTGTCCAGGACCGCCCCCGCCAGGCCGTCCACCCGCTCCAGCGCGCTGCCGAGGGTCGCGGGCATGACGTCGATCCCCGCGGTGCCGGGGACGGCGAGGAAGTTCATCAGGGCGAGTCCGCCCGCCCGGTAGACCACGTCCTGGGCGGGGAGGGAGGAATGTCCGGCGCCGAAGGCGAAGAGCCGGTTCCCGGCCGCGACCGCCTCGGCGATCACGGCGCCGGCCTCGGAGATGTTCGACGCTTCCTCGTCCCGCACCCGCTCCAGGAGGCCGATGGCGGCATCGATGAACTGACCGGCCAGCTTGCTCTCGCTCATGCGCTGAGGGGCCCTTCCAGAGGTGGGGTGCGTCCGTGTCCGCCGCTCACCGTGCGGTCTGGACCAAGGGCGTGTCAATACCGACGTCAATCCAGGGGCGAAAGCCCTTGGAGCGGTCCAGGACGGGCCTTGACCTCCAGCACGGAACGGTTGTCGGCCCGATGCGTCAGAATTGGGTGCAGGGCCAGCGCACGATATCCCGAGGGGCACGAATGTCCGGACTGATCGATACCACGGAGATGTATCTCCGCACCATCCTCGAGCTGGAAGAGGAAGGCGTGGTCCCCATGCGCGCCCGAATTGCGGAGCGGCTCGACCAGAGCGGCCCGACGGTCAGCCAAACGGTGGCACGCATGGAGCGCGACGGCCTGGTGGCCGTCGCCAGCGACCGGCACCTGGAGCTGACGGAGGAGGGGCGGCGGCTGGCCACGCGCGTGATGCGCAAGCACCGGTTGGCCGAGTGTCTCCTCGTCGACGTCATCGGGCTCGAATGGGAGCAGGTGCACGCCGAGGCCTGTCGCTGGGAGCACGTGATGAGCGAAGCGGTGGAGCGGCGGGTGCTGGAGCTGCTGCGCCACCCGACCGAGTCGCCGTACGGAAACCCGATCCCCGGGCTGGAGGAGCTGGGCGAGAAGGCCGAGGCCGATCCCTTCCTCGACGACAACATGGTGAGCCTGGCGGAGCTGGACCCGGGCGCCGACGGCAAGACCGTGGTCGTGCGCCGGATCGGCGAGCCGATCCAGACGGACGCCCAGCTCATGTACACGCTGCGGCGGGCGGGCGTGCAGCCCGGTTCGGTCGTCAGCGTCACCGAGTCCCCGGGGGGAGTGCTGGTCGGCAGTGGCGGCGAGGCCGCCGAGCTGGAGGCGGAAGTCGCCTCGCACGTGTTCGTGGCCAAGCGGTGACCGTCCCTACCGCCGGTACGGACTGACGCTTGCGGTGTGGACGGTCCCGGCGCCTCGCGGCGCCGGGACCGGTCCTCCCCTGTTTGACCCGGAGCCCCGAGCTCTCAAGGTCATCCCCTCGGACCGTCTTCCCCGAGCGGCCCGCCTCCCGTTGAAGATCTCCCCTCGGCAGCGGCGGCCAATCCTTGAGCAAGGTCATTCGAAAGAGTGGTGTTGCCGTCGAGAAGGCTGTCTTCGAATGCGGGTTCGATAGTCTGGCGGGGAGCGAAGGGGGTGCATCTGCGGTGGTACAGCGCTTCGATGTAACGGGGTCCGACGGCGTACGCCTAGCGGCCTGGGAGTTTCGGGAACCCTCCGCCCCGGGAGCCCCGGCCGAGGGCTGTGGCCCGGGCTCCGGACCCGGGGTCCTGTTACTCCACGGGCTGATGGGCCGCGCCTTCCACTGGGCCGGTACCGCCCGCTGGCTCGGCGAGCGGCGCCGCGTCGTCGCCCTCGACCAACGCGGACACGGCCAGAGCGAGCGGCTGGCCAACGGTCCGGACATCCCGACCGCCTTCGCCCGCGAGGCCTTCGTGGCCGATGCCGAAGCCGTGGTCGAGCAGCTCGGCCTGGCCCCCGTCACCCTCGTCGGCCATTCCATGGGCGCCCTCACCGCCTGGCAGCTCGCCGCCCGCCGCCCCGACCTCGTCGAGGCCCTGGTCATCTGCGACATGCGGGCCTCCGCGCTCGGGGCCGCCTCGCAGCGGGAGTGGGAGGAGTGGTTCCACCGCTGGCCGCTGCCCTTCCCCACGCAGGACGCCGCGCGCCGCTGGTTCGGCGAGGACGATCCCCGGGTGGAGCGGCCCGATCCCGGGCGCGGAGCCTTCTTCGCCGAGGTGATGCACCAGGCGTCCGACGGGTGGCGCCCGCTCTTCTCCCGCCGGCAGATGCTCACCGCCCGGGAGACGTGGGTGCACGACGCGCACTGGGAGGAGCTGGCGCAGGTCCGCTGCCCGACGCTGGTGGTGCGGGGCCTGGACGGGGAGTTGGGGCGGGCCGAGGCGCAGGAGATGGTGCGGGTGCTGCCGGCCGGGCAGTACGCGGAGATCCCCGATGCCGGTCACTACCTCCACTACGACCAGCCGGGGGCGTGGCGGGCGGCGCTGGAGCCGTTCCTGGACGGGGTCACGGCCTCGGCCTGAGGCCCGGGCCGCGACCGGGCCCCCGGGCTCCGTCCGAGCCCGGTCCTCAAACGCCGGACGGGCTGGAAGATCCAGCCTCGCCGGCGTTTGAGGCGGCCCCGGAGGGTGGGGCTAGCCCTTGCTGACCGCGGTCAGGATTTCCGGGATGCGGCGGGCGACCGTGGGGGCGGCCAGGCGCAGGCCCGACCAGGTGGCCAGGACGCCCCAGGCGATGCCCAGCGGGAGCAGCAGCCAGGTGGCGTCCTGGTGGTCCGCCAGGTGCAACCAGGCCGCCAGCACGATCAGCGGCGCGCACAGCAGGGCCGAGGAGACCAGGCCGAGGGCGATGCCGATCCAGGCGAGGCCGGCCTGACCCGGGGCGACGTTCTTGAACGCGCCGTCGGTCGGGATGGAGTACGGGAAACGGGCCGAGGCCAGCGCCCCCGCGCACAGCATCGCGCCCAGTAGCCCCAGCGCGAGCCCGACGACCTCCGGCAGGGCGGCCCAGTCGCCCACCATCGCCGCCGTCACCACGGTCACGAGCACCGTGTACGGGACGGTGACCAGGGCCAGCGCGAGGGCCCGGGCGCGCATTTCGGCGTAGGCCTCGCGCGGGGTGGAGATGGTCTGGGCGACCATCCAGAACGCCGAGGTGTCCTGCCCGAACTGGTTGTACATCTGGACGCCCAGCATGCCCGCACCGAAGCAGGCCAGGTAGACCGAGCCGTGCCCCTGGAGCGCGTTGGCGACCGGGATGATCAGGCCGATGGCCAGCGAGCTCAGCCAGGCGGCCTTGGTCTTGGGGTCGCGGACGGCGTAGCGCAGGGCGCGCTGGACGACCGCGCCGGTGCGCCCGTCCGGGAGCACGGACCAGCCGCCGGAGCCCGCCTCGGAGCCGCGCTTCCTGCCCGAGTCGGCCGCCCCGATGGTGGAGCCGTCCGGGGTCACCATCAGCTTCGTCAGGCCGCGCTCCCAGAACCACAGCAGCGCGCCGATCCCGCCGACGGTCAGCGCGAGCTGGGCGGCGGCCACGGCGTACGAGCCCCGGCTCGCCGAGTCGACCATGCCGACGGCCGTCGCGGGCGGCAGCCACCGCACCACGGCCTCGACGGGTTCCAGGGCGGCCAGCCCGCCGGCCTGGAAGAGGCGCTGGCTGGCGAAGTTGGCGAACTGGGCGACGACCGCGATCAGCAGTCCGCTGAGCACGGCCAGGTCGCGGCCCTTGCGGCTGGTCAACAGCCGGACGTTGGCCGTGGCCACGGCCCGCGCCAGGGCGACGCAGCCGAGCAGCAGCAGCGGCACGCCGAGCACGGCGGCGGCGATGCCCGCCGGGCCCTGGGCCACCGCGGTCACCGAACCGACGGCGAGGCACAGCGTGAAGAGCGGCCCGATGCCGACGAGCGAGGACGCCAGGAGGGCCCGTACGAGCGGCCGCGGCCGCAGCGGCAGCATCACGAGCCGGGTCGGGTCGAGGGTCTCGTCCCCGGTGGGGAAGAACAGCGGCATCACGGACCAGAGCAGGGCCAGGATCGCGGCGAGCAGGACCACGACGGTGCCCGCGTGCGCGTTCCCGTGCAGTACGGCCAGACCGATCATCTGGAGCACGCCGACGCCGAGCGCCAGCACCAGCGTGCTGATGTAGGCGGCCTTCCGCTTCGAGGAGCCCTTGAGGCCGTTGCGCAGCAGGGACAGCTTGAGCCGGACGAAGACCGGCGTGAGCGATGCTTCGGCGGCCGCGCTCATCGCGAACCCGCCCCGCCGCCGAGCCAGTCCAGGGACTCGCCCGTGTCGAGCCCCTGGGCGCCGACCAGTTCGAGGAAGGCCTGCTGGAGGCTGGGCGCGCTGCCGCGCACGGCGTCGAGCGGGCCCGCGGCGCGGATCTGCCCGCCCGCCATGACCGCGACCCAGTCGCACAGCGACTCGACGAGCTCCATCACGTGGGAGGAGAAGACGACCGTGGCTCCGGACGCGGTGTAACGTTCCAGCACCCTGCGGATGGTCTGCGCCGACACCGGGTCCACCCCCTCGAACGGTTCGTCGAGGAAGAGCACTTCGGGGTTGTGCAGCAGCGCCGCCGCCAGGCCGATCTTCTTGCGCATGCCGGTCGAGTAGTCCACGACCAGCTTGTGCTGCGAGCCCGCGAGGTCGAGGACCTCCAGCAGCTGCGTCGCGCGCTTGTCGGTCTCGGGTCCCGGGACCCCGCGCAACCGGCCCATGTAACCGAGCAGTTCCCGACCGGACAGCCGCTCGAAGAGGCGCAGCCCCTCCGGCAGCACGCCGATCCGGGATTTCACCTGAACCGGGTCCTGCCATACGTCATGTCCGGCGACCTCGACCCGGCCCTGGTCCGGACGCAGCAGCCCGGTCACCATCGACAGCGTGGTGGTCTTGCCGGCCCCGTTCGGTCCGACGAGACCGATGAACTGCCCCGCGGGCAGTTCGAGATCGATCCCCGCCACCGCGATCTGCTCGCCGAAACGCTTCCACAGCCCTTCGACCCGTACGGCGGGGGCGGCTACCGATGCCGTGTCCCCCGTCGACAATGCCTGGTCCGGCATCGCGCCCTGCCTCTCGTTCTGTCCCCGTTGGTCGCGTTCACCTTACGAGGGCAGGCCGGGACGGCCGTAGGGCTGAATGTACCGACCTGGCGTCGATCAGCCCCGGCGGGCCCGGGCCGCCGCCGCCTCGCGCCCGCAGGCGTAGGCCAGTACGTCGATCAGCTCCTCGGTGTCGGGCAGCCACCGGTTCGCCGGGGTGGGGCGGCGGACCCACTGCACCTGGCCCCGGCCGCCGTAGCGGGTGGGCGGGGCGGCGACGTAGTCCCCCTCGCCGCGCGCGACGAGGTCGAGGGAGGCGGGCTGCCACCCCAGCTTGCGCAGCAGGTCGGGGAGCTTCGCCCCGGCGCCGGGCAGGACGAAGAACTGGATCCGGCGGTCCGGGGTGGCGGTCACCGGCCCGATGGTCAGGCCGAGTCGTTCCAGCCGCGCGAGGGCCAGGAAGCCGGAGACCTCGGGTACTTCGATCGCGTCGAAGGTGCGGCCGGTGGGCAGCAGGATCGACGCGGCGGGCTGGCGCGACCACAGTTGACGGACCCGGACCGCACTGCCCGAGGCCAGGGCCGCCCACTCCTTCACCCCGGGGTGCGCTCCGGGCTTCTCGCAGGTCGCGACCCCGCAGGAGCAGACCTCGCGGCCGTCGCCGGGCTCCAGCCAGGTGCCCGCGAACACGTCCCAGTGCCGCTCTTCCGCGTACCGCACGGCATGGTCCAGCAGCAGTTCGCCGCGCTGCTGGGGGATGGGCGCGGTCTCCGTGACTCCGATGGTCTCTTCCACGATCAGCACAACTACCGCGGTCACCGGGAGTTACGGGCGTAAACCGGCCGGTGGACGGAGCATCGATCCTGCATGTGGGGCGCACCGGTGCACGGGCGGGGGCGCGCAGGGGACCGGGAGCCGGGGGTTGGGTAGCGACAACTCGCAGCAGACCGGAGAGCGGCGGTCCACCACTTGCGTGACGTATGAGTGCACGACTGGGTACGACTCACCACGTTCCGGACGGTGTTCCGCATTCTTCGCAGATCAGCCGGGAAGTGATCACATGCTCGATCACCCGCGGCCAGCAGGGGGTTTACTCATGGCAGCCAGGCCTCTCGTCGCCCGCCAGCCGAACGAACGGTTGCAGGCACTCATCCAGGAAGCCGGCTGCTCCAACGCCGGCCTCGCTCGTCGGGTCAACATGTGCGGCGCGGAACACGGCCTCGACCTCCGTTACGACAAGACATCCGTGGCCCGCTGGCTGCGCGGACAGCAGCCGCGCGGCCGGGCCCCGGGGATCATCGCCGAGGCCCTGGGCCGCAAGCTCGGCCGGACCGTCACCATCGACGAGATCGGCATGGCCAACGGCAAGAACCTCGCCTCCGGCGTGGGCCTGCAGTTCTCGCCGACCGTCATCGGCGCCATCGAGCAGGTCTGCGAGCTGTGGCGCAGCGACGTGGGCCGCCGCGACTTCCTGTCCGGATCGACCGTGGCCGCCTCCGCCCTCGTCGAGCCCAGCCGCGACTGGCTGATCACCGGGGCCGACGCCCAGGTGGCCCGTACGGGCGGCTCGCGCGTCGGCATGTCCGACGTCGAGGCGGTGCGGGCCACCACCGACGCCCTCACGGACCTCGACCACCGCTTCGGCAGCGGGCACGTACGGCCCGTGGTCGTCCACTACCTCAACAGCGTGGTCTCCGGGCTGATCGGCGGGTCCTACCGGGAGCCGGTGGGCCGCGCGCTCTTCGCGGCGGTGGCCCGGCTCACCGAACTCGCGGGCTACATGGCGGTGGACACGGGCCAGCCCGGGCTCGCCCAGCGCTACTACATCCAGGCCCTGCGGCTCGCGCAGGCGGCGGGCGACCGCGCCTACGGCGGGTACGTGCTGGCCGCGTCCATGAGCCACCTCGCGGCCGAGCTGGGCAACCCGCGCGAGATCGCGCAGCTGGCCCGGGCCGCGCAGGAGGGCACGCGCGGGCAGGTCACGCCGCGGGCGGAGGCCATGTTCTACGCGGCCGAGGCGCGCGGGCACGCGCTGCTGGGCGACGCCCGGGCCACGGCGGTGCTGTCCTCGCGGGCCGTGACCGCGCTGGAGCGGGCCGAGCCGGAGTCCGGCGACGACCCGGTGTGGATCCGGCACTTCGACCAGGCCTACCTCGCCGACGAGCTCGCGCACTGCCACCGGGACCTGGGGCAGGCCGACGCGGCGGGGCGGCGGGCGGAGGAGGCCTTGCGGGCGCTGCCCCGGACCAAGGCCCGCAGACGAGCCATCGGGATGCTGCTGCTGGCGACCTCGCAGGTGCAGCGGCGGGAGGTGGAGCAGGGCTGCCACACGGCCGCGCAGGCGGTCGACCTGCTCTCCGGCCTGCGCTCGAACCGGGGCGCGGACTACCTCGACGACTTCCGGTCGCGTTTGGAGCCGTACCGGGAGGAAGCGGCGGTGCGGGAGTTCAGCGCGCGGTTGGAGACACAGGTGGCGTGACGGACACGGGGGGTGACGGGGTAGCGTGACCGACTGTTCCGTAGGGTCGGACGGTCGGATAAGGAGTCCCGGTGACGCAGAGCGGCGGACGAGGCGGCGACTCGCGGCAGCCCGCGGAGACCCAGCCTCCCGTGTACGAAGCATCCACGCCCCAGCCCCCGTCCCCGCCGCAGTACGGATACGGACACCCGCCCCAGGACGCGCCGCCGCCCGGCCACGTCCTGGGACCGGGGTACGAGGGCCCGGGCGCCCCGCACGGCTACGGCTACCCGCCGATCCCCGAGGCCGAGACCCAGTACATACCGCCGGTCCCGGCGCACCCGGAGCCGCAGTTCGGCGCCCCGGCGCACGGGGATGCGGCCACGCAGTACATCCCGCCCGTCCCCGCCGCTCCGGCGTACGGGGACGGTTCGTTCGGCGGTGCGGGCTACGGGGACGCGTCGTACGGCGATGCGGCGACGCAGTACATCCCGCCGGTCGCCCCGGCGCCGGGCTACGGGGAGGCGGCCACGCAGTACATCCCGCCGGTCCCCGCGGCTCCGGTGCACGGAGAGGCGGCCACGCAGTACATCCCGCCCGTTCCGGCCGGACCGGGGATGCACGAGGCGGCGACGCAGTACATCCCGCCGGTCGCGGCGGGCCAGGCGCCCGGCCAGGCCCCCGGTCAGGGGCAGGGCCAGCCGGACGTCTTCGACGGCCTGTTCCGCGGCGCGGGCCCAGGCGACGACCAGGGGCAGACCCAGGTGCTGCCGCCCGTCCAGGAGCCGGTGCGCAGCCAGGCCCCGCCGCCCGCGCCGCCCTTCCAGCAGCGCCGTCAGAAGCCGCCGCAGCAGCCCCAGCAGCCCTTCCAGCAGCAGCCGGCGCACCTCCAGCAGACGAGCGGCTTCCAGCAGCCCCCGCCGCCGCCGCACCGCCAGCAGCCGGCGCCCTTCCAGCAGCCGCCGCCGGAGCCCGCGCGCAAGGTGTCGCCCGTGGTCATCGGGGTCTCGGTGCTCGCGCTCGCCGTGGTCGGACTGGGCGTGGGTTCCCTGCTGGGCGACGGCAAGGCGCAGAACAACGACCCGGCGGCGGTGGACGTCTCGGCGAGCAAGCCGGCCGGTACCGGTTCGGCCAAGCCCCCGGCGGACGAGGCGCCGGTGGATCCGGCGCGCGGTCAGGCCGTACAGCTCGACAAGGTGCTCGCGGACAGCAACGACAGCCGGGCCACGGTGATCCGCGCCGTGGACGACGTGAGGTCCTGCAAGAACCTCGCGCAGTCGGCCGAGGACCTGCGCGACGCGGCCCGCAAGCGCGAAGAGCTGGTCACCAAGCTCCAGGAGCTCAAGACCGACAAGCTGCCCGACCACGCCAAGCTGACCGCGGCCCTCACCAAGGCGTGGAAGTCGTCGGGTTCGGCGGACCAGTACTACGCCTCCTGGGCGGACGAGGCCGCCGGCGACCGCAAGACCTGCAAGGACGGCAAGGCCAAGTCCACGGGCAACGCCAACAACGGCGACAAGGCGAGCGGCGAGGCGACCAAGGCGAAGGAGTCGGCCTCGGGCATGTGGAACAAGATCGCGACCCAGTACGGCCTCACGAAGCGGGACCCCTCCGACCTCTGAGCCGGAGCGCGGGCCGGGCGGCGCGCCCCGCGGCGCGCCCCGCGGCCCGCGCCGCGGTTCAGCTGGCGCGAGGGGCCGCCTCCAGGGTCTGGGTCATGTCCATAGTGCTCTCGCCGGGCTGCGCGACGATCCGGCCGTCCTGGACGATCTGGAAGGTGACCCGGCCGTTGGCCATGCGGGGGAAGCCGCCGACCGCGCGCATGTCCTGGTAGCGCCAGCTCAGGTCGGGGGTGAGGCCCCCGGTCTTGATCCCCGCCGAGTGGTTGAGGGCACGGGTGACCGTGCGGCCGGTGACGTCCTCGTCCTTGCCGAGGCGTTTGACGACCTCGGTCAGGACGGAGTAGGCGATCCAGGTGGTCTGGGTGCCGGTGTCGTCCGGGTCGACCCGGTTGTCGCCGAAGGCGTTCTCGGCGATGACCTTCCGCATCGGCTGCCACAGCGGGTCGCTCGCCACCGGGTACCAGCTGGTGACGTAGGCGCCCTCGAACTGGCTCTCCTTGCCGCCGGTGCGGTCCACCAGGGACTGGCTGACGCTGCCGAGGACGGAGGAGAGCTGCGGCTTCTTGGTCTGGGTGTCGAGTCGGCGGAAGGAGTCGAAGAAGGTCTCGGTGCGCTCGCCGAGGACGGCGGCCACGCACCCCTTCGACTTGTCCTTGCCCTTCCCGGCCTCGGTGAGGGCCTCGGTCGCCTGGGTGCCGTAGTTGGCGGAGTCCTCGGGCGCCCGGACGTCGGCGGCCTCGCGCTGCGGCTTGACGGCCTTGAACCCGGCGTTGAGGAGGATGGGCATGGAGTCGCCGGCGAGGGTGTCGGGCCGTACGAGCGCCACGTCCTCGCAGGCCTTGCCCAGCTGGTGCCCGGCTCCGGCGAGCAGCACCGGCTGACCGCCGTTGACGGGGTAGGACAGGGTGCTCTGGAACTCCTCGGCGGAGACGCCGTAACCGCCGACGAAGGGGATGCCCTCGGCTTCGAGCGGAGCCATGAAGGCGCGCCCCCACTGGCTGTACGAGCCCACGACGGCCACGGCCTTGGCGGCGATGGCCTGCCGGGCGCAGTCGGCGGCGCCCGTGGCGGTGTTGTGCTCGTTGCAGGTCAGGACGCGGAGCTTGCGGCCGTTGATGCCGCCCTTGGCGTTGATCCAACGCTCGTAGGTCTTGGCCATGGCGGGCATGCCGCCCATGTTGGTGGCCTTGGTGCCCTCGGGGGCCCAGGTCATGACGGTGATGGTGTCCCCGGAGCCCCCCGTGGCTCCGGGGACCAGGCCACAGCCGGTCAGGAGACACGCACCCGCCACCGTGCTCGCCGCCGTGGTCACCGCCCTGGTCAGGAGCGTGCGGGAGCGGTAGCGGGAACGTGGTGCTGTTCGCCAGTCGGTCATGACCCGTCACACTTCCGGCCCACGGGGAACTGAAGTGTGAGGTGTACACAACATCGGGTGACGCCCGGGTGAATTGCCGGGGGACCCCTGGTGGGCAAGGCGGGCAAGGGCAGGCAAGGCGGGCGCGCGGGGGAACGTACGATCGAGCGCGTGACATTCGACCCAGGTCCGAAGAACCCTTCCCGCCGCGGCCGCCGCTCCTCCACCATGGGCGGCATGCCCCTCAACGACATGCCGTGGTGGCGCTGGCGCACCAACGTGCGTTCGGCCCTGCACATGCTCTCCGACCCGGCCTTCCAGGAGGACACCTGGCTCGCCGGGCTCGACGGCTACGGTGACGTCACCGACGCCGTCTACCGGCTCGTCGAGGACACCTGGCTCGACAGCTGGTCCGCCGAGAAGTACGTCGGCACGATCTTCCGCGACTCCCAGGAGGCGGCCCTCGTGGACCTCGCCGTCCTGCGCGTGCTGCGGATCCTGCACCAGGTCGGGCCGGACGCCCCCGTCTCCGTCTACCTGGAGCACCACGGCTGGCCGGAGGCGGTCCGGGCGGCGCGCGAAGCGCACGTACGGCTGGCGGCGGCCGACGGGGAGGACCCCGACGTGCGCCCCCGCTCCCTCGACGTGTTGAGGATCATCACGCGGGCCGCGTGAGGCGAGGTGGGGCCGGGATGTGAAAGTCTTGCCGGTCATGAGCGACGACCCGCAGCAGAGCGAGCCCCAGCAGTACGTACTGACCCTGTCCTGCCCCGATAAGCAGGGCATCGTGCACGCCGTGTCCAGTTACCTGTTCATGACCGGCTGCAACATCGAGGACAGCCAGCAGTTCGGCGACCACGACACGGGCCTCTTCTTCATGCGGGTCCACTTCTCGGCGACGCCGCCGGTGACGGTCGAGAAGCTGCGGGCCAGTTTCGCCGCCATCGGCGACTCCTTCCGGATGGACTGGCAGATCCACCGCGCGGACGAGCGGATGCGGATCGTGCTCATGGTGTCGAAGTTCGGGCACTGCCTGAACGACCTGCTCTTCCGCTCGCGGATCGGGGCGCTGCCGGTCGAGATCGCGGCCGTGGTCTCCAACCACACCGACTTCGCCGAGCTGGTCGGCTCGTACGGCGTGCCCTTCGTGCACATCCCGGTCACCAAGGACACGAAGGCGGCGGCCGAGGCGCAGCTGCTGGAGCTGGTCCGGGAGCAGGACGTCGAGCTGGTCGTCCTGGCCCGGTACATGCAGGTGCTGTCCGACACCCTGTGCAAGGCGCTGAGCGGGCGGATCATCAACATCCACCACTCGTTCCTGCCGAGCTTCAAGGGCGCGAAGCCGTACCACCAGGCGCACGCGCGGGGCGTGAAGCTGATCGGTGCCACCGCGCACTACGTCACGGCCGACCTGGACGAGGGCCCGATCATCGAGCAGGAGGTCGAGCGGGTCGGCCACGAGGTGACGCCGGACCAGCTGGTGGCGGTCGGGCGGGACGTCGAGTGCCAGGCGCTCGCGCGGGCGGTCAAATGGCACAGCGAGCGCCGCGTCCTCCTGAACGGCGCCCGCACGGTCGTCTTCGCCTGAGCCGGGGCCCCGGGAGCCCCGCAGGGGACAACGGCCCTGGCGGGCCGCCACGGGCTCGGCCCGGACCTGCGGCTCGGGCGCCCGCGGGGCTGGGTTCGGCTGCCGACGGAGTCACAGGCGGCTCAAGGAGGCGGCTGCGGTGAGGACGTCGTGGATGGCTTCGCGGTCGCCGTGTTGGCCGGCGGCCGCGTCGTCCGGGGAGATCCGGCCCGCGGCCAGCTGGCAGAACTCGACGCCGTCCAGCGCGATCTCCGCCACCGTGTGCTCCGCGGAGGTCGCCGCCGCCGGTGAGTCCAGGGCGATGTCCCAGCCGCCCCCGCCCGCGCCCTCGATCTCCAGGTGCAGCGTGCGCCCGGGGGTTCCGGCCGCGACCAGGCGGCGCGGCGGGGCCGCCAGGCCCGACCGGCGGCGGTCCGCCAGCGTGCCCGGGAGCAGCCGCGCGGCCAGGTCGATCATGCGGTGCAGGTGCGGCCCCGACGGCGGGTCGTACGGGTAGTCCACCGCGTCCGCGATGTCCCACGCGTGCACCCAGCACTCGAAGGCCCGCTCCAGGAACGCGTCACCGAGCGGCAGCGCGAAGTCCCCGTACCCCACGGCCAGCTCCGCGACCCCGTGCCCGGCGAAGGACACGGTCCGCACCAGCGTGTGGCCCTGCTCCCGCCACGGCTCGCGGACCTGCCGGGTGACCGGGTGCGGCGAGGAGGTCCAGAAGTGCTCGGTGCGCCGCACCGCCCCCGACGGCGCGTCGGGCCCCAGCGGGTCGTCCAGCCCGAGCGCCGCCGCGATCAGGCCGTCGACCGACAGCAGGTGCCCGATCACCCCGGCCACCGTCGTCCGCCGGGACTGCTGGCCCTCGTCCTCGAACCACTTCAACCGCACCGGCGTGTGCCACTCCGCGTCACCGAAGTCCCGCAGCAGCGCGTCGAGCCGCGCCGTCTCGGTGTCGTACGGGCTCGCCCACCCCGGCACCGGGATCCGCGCGGGCCGCTTGCCCAGGCAGTCCTCCAGCACCCGCGACCGCAGCAGCGGCTTGAGGTCGAGGCTCTCCTCGGGCCGCAGCAGGCCGACCGCGTCGCGCAGCCGCAGCGCCTCGTCGGCGCAGGGCGCGCACTCGGTGAGGTGGTCCTCGACGGCCTGGGTCTCCTCCGGCGAGCACGCGGCCAACGCCCAGGCGCCGAGGAGGGACTTCAGCACGGCGTGCGTGGGCGGGGGCATCGGCGCGACCGGTGCCGGAGGTTCGGGCGAGGGCGAGGGCGCGGGTTCGGGTTCGTCGACGGGCGGGGTCGCCGCAGGGACCGGCGGCAGGGGCGCCAGCGCCGTGGGCAGCCGTTCCCAGTCGTCGGCGGCGTCGCGCGGACCGGGTATCCAGGCACTGGTACCGGAGCGCTCTCCCCGGCCTTCGTACTCGTCGTCATGTGACTCGGCGCGGCCGTTCATCGGGTGCTTCCGTATCCGGGCGGGGAGAGGTCTTCCTGCGGCAGGTTGTTGGCGGTCGACAGGAGCTGGAGGCCGAGTCTCAGCCGCCGCCGCGCCTCGTCCTCGCTGATCTGGAGGTCGGCGGCGGCCTGCCGGTAGTCGCGCCGCTTGAAGTAGGCCAGCTCCAGCGCGGCCCGCAGTGGGGCGGGCATGGAGGTGACGATGTAGTCGGCGCGGGCGGCGGCGTTGGCGCGGCGGACCTTCTGTTCCAGCTCCTCGCGGGAGCCGCGGCCCAACTCGGCCTGGCGCAGCCGGGCCACGGCCTGGCCCTGGGTGATCCGGGCGACCCAGGAGCGCATGGAGCCCTGCTTGGGGTCGTAGGCGTCCGGATTCTCCCAGATGTAGCCGAACACCTCGCGGGTGATGCGGTCGGCCGCCTTCTCGTCGCGCAGGACGCGGTGCGCGAGGCTGTGGACGAGCGAGGCGAAACGGTCGTACAGCTCTCCGAGCGCGGCGGCCTCGCCGCGCGCGAGCCGCTGCTGCATCCTGCGGTCCCAGCGGGGTGGTGCGTCCTTCGGCATGGTGCCCCCAGCCATGTGTCGACTCCTTGAATGTAGTGGGCACATGGCCTCGTGCGCCTGTTTCGGGGCAAGTCCGCCCCGGAACCCCACCCTCCGTGATATGGGACCCGACGCTGCGTCATGGGCACATCTGTACGCGCCCCGTCGCGCTTCCCGTGCGCGGGTTCGATGCGGCCACCTGCTTGCCGACTTCGCTTAACGCGCAGGCCACCGAGGGCTTACGCTTCCGCCTGTCTTGATCTGAACCCCACCGCACATGTGAAGGCGGAAGCCGAATATGGACAGCGCAGAGTACGAGCGCAAGATCGCCGCCCGATTCGCCACTTTCGACCAGGACGGCAACGGCTATATCGACCGCGAGGACTTCAGCGCGGCCGCGAAGTCCGTGCTGGCCGAATTCGGCACCACGGCCCGCTCGGACAAGGGCCAGGCCGTCTTCAACGGCGCCGAGGCCTTCTGGCAGGGCATGGCCGGGATCGCCGACGTGGACGGTGACCAGCGGGTGACCCGCGAGGAGTTCATCACCGGGGCGGCCAAACGACTGCGGGACAACCCACGGCGGTTCGCGGAGATCGCCCGCCCCTTCCTGCACGCGGTGATCGCGGTGGCGGCGGACGGCGAGGGCGGCGCGGGCACCACCCCCTCCGCCGCGGCGCGGGTGCTGCGCGTGCTGGGGACCGCACCGGAACTGGCGGAAGGCGTGGCGGCGGCCCTGGACGCGGACGGCGACGGCCGGATCTCCGAGGACGAGATCCTGGCCGCCTTCGCCGGTTACTGCGGAGTGGCGGCCCCGGACGCCTGAGCGGCCGAAGCCGCCCGGAGCAGGGTGTCGGCGGCGGCCGTGCGGGCGTAGAGGACCGAGCGGCCGGCCCGGTGCGCGCTGACCAGACCGGCCCGCCGCAGCGCGGTCAGGTACTGGGACACCCCGGCCGGGGACAGCCCGGTGCGGTGGGCCAGTTGCGTGGTGGAGGCCGGGGTGTCCAGCTCGGTCAGCAACAGCGTCCGGGAGCGCCCGAGTACGGCGCTCAGCGCTTCCGGGTCGGCGCCGGGCCCCGGCGCCCACAAGGTGCCCGCCCCGCGCGCGGGGTAGGCGAGCTGCGGCGGATCGGGCGGGACCTGGGTCGTCAGCAGCCGCGGCCCGGTGAAGGCCGAGGGGACCAGCAGCAGCCCCGGGCCGGTCGTGGCGCGGGGCATGGGCCTGCTGCGCCGGACCAGGTGGAGCGCGTTGCCGTCCCACCGCACCGAGGCGTGCAGGTCGTCCAGGACCCGACCGGCGCCGTGCGCGGCGACCTGGCGGGCGCGGTACAGGACGTCGGTGTCGAGCACCGCGCGGATCCGCGCCCAGTAGGGGGCCAGCGCCAACTCCCAGTACGCGTCGATCTCCTGGGTGACGCGGGCGAGCCGGGCCCGCGGATCGTGGTGCAGGGACCGCAGCCGGGGCCCGGGCGGCCCCTGGTGGTGGGCGAGGTGGTCGAGGTCGCGGCGGACCCGGTCGGGGCCGGTGGCCCGGATCGCGGCCAGCTCGTCGGCCAGCGCCGGGGCGGGCCCGGTGGGGGCGGGGGTGAGGAAGTACGGGAAGAAGCCCGTCGGCGGGAGCAGCTCCGCGAGCCGGCCCCGGTCCAGCCCGGCGGCCACCACCCGGGGCCGGACCTGCTCGATCCACGGCCGGTGCACCGGGGAGGCGCCGGCGCGGCCGGTCAGCAGCCGGAAGCTGGTCGCGACCTGCCACATCGGCGAGACGGCGAAGCGCACCTGCGCCAGGTCGCTCGCCGAGAACGCCAGCTCCGCCAGGACGTCCACCCCCAGGATTCACACATGCCCGAATCTTTGGCGGTCACCCTATCGACTGACGATCATTGCGGCATGACCTCGTACCCCACCGCGACAGCGGCTTCAGACGTGACCCCGCACGCGAACCCGATCACCACCGCCCCGATCGGCGCCCCGATCAGCGCTCCGATCACCGCGGCGGCGGCCGGCACCTGGATGCTCGGCGACCTGGAGGTCAACCGGATCGGCTTCGGCACGATGCGGCTGCCGCAGACCGGCGAGGCGCTGATAGCCGACGCCGTGCCGCGCGACCGCGACCAGGCGGTCGCGGTGCTGCGCCGGGCGGTCGAGCTGGGCGTGAACCACTTCGACACCGCCGCGTTCTACTTCTCGCGGCTCCTGTCGGCCAACGAGCTGATCAACCGGGCGCTGGCGCCGTACGCCGACGACGTCGTCGTCACCACCAAGGTCGGCCCGGGCCGCGACGCGAGCGGCGAGTGGGAGCAGCACGCCCGCACCCCGGCGCAGCTGCGCGGCCAGGTGGAGGAGAACCTGCGCCAGCTCGGCCGGGACCACCTGGACGTGGTGAACCTGCGCGTGGTGGGCGAGGACTCGGTCGCCGAGCGGTTCGGGGCGCTGGCCGACCTCCGCGCGGCGGGACTGATCCGGCACCTGGGACTGTCCAACGTCCGCCCCCACCAGCTCGCCGAGGCCCGCGCCATCGCGCCGGTGGTCTGCGTGCAGAACGCCTTCGGACTGGGCAGCGCCCCGGCCCAGGCGCGGTTCCTGCGCGAGTGCGGCGAGCAGGGCGTCGCCTTCGTGCCGTTCTACGCGATCGCGGGCACCGGCCGCACGGCGGGCGCCGGTGGTGGCGGCGAGCAGGGCTACGCCCCCGACGGCACGGGCGACGGGGCCGTGCGCGCCGTGGCCCGCGCCCACGGGGTGAGCGCGGCGCAGGTCCGGCTGGCCTGGTCCCTGCACCAGGGCCCGCACGTGCTGGCCATTCCCGGCACCGGCGACCTGGACCACCTGGCCCAGAACGTGGCCGCCGGGGCCGTCCGGCTCTCCGCGCGGGACCTGGCCGCGCTGGACGCCGGTGCCGAGGGGGCGGCGGGCTGAGGGGGCGCGGGGCGCCCTACGCGTAGCGCTTGCGCAGCTGGTACTTGAGGACCTTGCGCAGGGCGTCGTTGCGGGGCAGGGCCTCCACCAGCTCCAGCTGCTCGGGGAGCTTGTGGGTGGCCAGGCCCTCGGCCCGCAGGTACGAGGTGACCTCGGCCAGCGTCAACGGCGCGGCGGTGGGCGGCTGTTCGACGACGGCGCAGACGCGTTCGCCGCGCTCCGGGTCCGGCAGGCCGATGACGGCCACGTCGCCGATGCCCGGCAGCCGGTGCATGAGGTCCTCGATCTCCTTCGCGGAGATGTTCTCGCCCTTGCGGATGATGACGTCCTTGCTGCGGCCGGTGAGCACCAGGTAGCCGTCCTCGGTGAGGTGGCCGAGGTCGCCGGTGACCAGGTAGCCGTCGGCGTCGAAGACCTCGGCGCTCTGGTCGCGGTTCAGGTAGCCGCGGCAGACGGCCTCGCCGCGCAGCCGTACCTCGCCGTCGGTGCGGGCGGGCAGGGGGCTGCCGTCGGGGGCGGTGATGCGGATGGACATGCCCGCGGGCGGCCGGCCCTCGGTGGTGGCGAGGTTCTCGGCGCTGTCCAGCGGTGACCCCATGGTGATCATGGGGACTTCGGTCATGCCGTAGCCGTGGGTGAGCTGGCAGCCCAGCTCGCGGACGACCGCGTGGTAGATCTCGGGCGGCTTGGGCGCGCCGCCGCCGGCCAGCAGGCGCAGGGTGGGGATCAGCGGAACGCCGGGGGCCTTGCGCTGCTCGGTGAGGAACATCGAGTAGAAGGCGGTGGAGCCGCCCGCGATGGTGACGCCGTGGCGCCGGTACCCGGCCAGCGCGTCCGGCATCGCGAACTTCTCGAAGAGCACCGCGGGGAAGCCGTACAGGAGCAGCATCACGGTGTAGTCGGGCCCGGCGATGTGGGCGAAGGGGAAGGCCATCGAGCCCACGTCGGCGGGGCCCAGCCGCAGGGCGTGGGCGAGGCAGGAGCCGCCCGCGATCAGGGAGCGGTCGGTGTGCAGGACGCCCTTGGGGTCGGAGGTGGTGCCCGAGGTCCAGTAGATCCAGCGGACGTCGGTTCCGGAGGCGGGCGGCGGGGGCAGGAGCGCCGGGTCCCCGTCGGGGAGGTCGGCGTAGGCCTCGAAGATGCCGCGGGCGCCGAGCCGTTCGGCCATCGCGGTGTGGTCGTACCCGCGCCAGACGCCGGGCACGGCGAAGAACTCGGCCTTGGACTCGCGCAGCGCGAAGCCGACCTCGCGGTCCCGGTAGAAGGGGATGACGGGGGACTGGACGGCGCCGATCCGGGCGAGGGCGACGGAGAGCAGCACGGTCTCGATGCGGGTGGGCAGCTGCCAGGCGACGACGGTGCCGGGGCGCACGCCCATGGCGTACAGGCCCGCGGCGACGCGTTTGGCGCGGTCGCGCAGGGCGCCGAAGGTCAGGGTCCGGTCGTCGGCGGGGCGTTCGGCGGCCTCGACGAGGACGGGGGCGTCCGGGGTGAGGGCGGCGCGGCGTGCGATCAGCTCCCAGAGGGTGGGGGAGCGCTCCAGGTCCCGTGCGGTGTCCGTGGCGCTGTCCCTCGCGGTGTCGTCCGTCATTCCCGGCCTCCCCGGCTCGGCGCGCGGCCCATTTCTGATGGGACGTCAGATACAGCGCAGAGCGTAGGGCTCCGGCGCTTGTCGGTCCAGGGGTGGCGGAGCTAGCTTGTTTCTGACGACCCATCAGATGCATCGGATGCCAGCGAGGGGAAACCGGATACATGGAACTGCCCCGGATCATCAGCGTCGACGACCACGTGATCGAGCCCCCGCACCTCTTCGACGTCTGGCTCCCGGCCAAGTACCGCGACCGCGGGCCCAAGGCGCTCACCGCGGGCATCGGCGAACTCGCCTACACCGGCGGCAAGTACGTGATCACCATGGACCCCGACGGACCGCCCACCGACTGGTGGATCTACGAGGACCTCAAGTTCCCGTACAAGCGCAACATCGCCGCCGTCGGCTTCGACCGCGACGACATGACCCTCGAAGGGATCACCCGCGCCGAGATGCGCCGCGGCTGCTGGGACCCCAAGGCCCGGCTCGCCGACATGGACCTCAACCACGTCGAGGCCTCCCTGTGCTTCCCGACCTTCCCCCGCTTCTGCGGGCAGACCTTCGCCGAGGCCCACGACAAGGAAGTGGCCCTGGCCTGCGTGCGCGCGTACAACGACTGGATGGTCGAGGAGTGGTGCGGCGACAGCGGCGGACGGCTGATCCCGCTGTGCATCATCCCGCTGTGGGACATCGACCTCGCGGTCGCCGAGATCCGCCGCAACGCGGCCCGCGGGGTGCGCGCCGTGACCTTCTCCGAGATCCCCACCTACCTCGGGCTGCCGTCCATCCACTCCGGCTACTGGGACCCCTTCTTCGCGGTCTGCCAGGAGACCGGCACGGTCATCAACATGCACATCGGGTCGAGCTCCCAGATGCCCGCCGCCTCCCCCGACGCGCCGCCCGCCGTCCAGGCCTCGCTCAGCTTCAACAACGCGATGGCCTCGATGATGGACTTCCTCTTCTCGGGCGTGCTGGTCAAGTTCCCCACCCTCAAACTCGCCTACAGCGAGGGACAGATGGGCTGGATCCCCTACGCCCTGGAGCGCGCCGACGACGTCTGGCAGGAGCACCGCGCCTGGGGCGGCGTCCGCGACCTGATCCCCGAACCGCCCTCCACCTACTACTACCGGCAGATGTTCTGCTGCTTCTTCCGCGACAAGCACGGCATCGCCTCGCTCGACGTCGTCGGGCGCGACAACGCCACCTTCGAGACCGACTACCCGCACGTCGACTCGACCTTCCCGCACACCAAGGAGGTCGCCCTCGACCACGTCAAGGGACTGGACGAGGAGACCGTCTACAAACTGATGCGCGGGAACGCCATCCGGATGCTCGGCCTCGACCTCGACCGCGACCGGCGCCCGGCGGGACGGTAGCCGCGGTGGACCTCACCTACACCGAGGAGGAGCGGGAGTTCCGGGCCCGGCTGCGCGAGTGGCTGGGCAAGACGCTCCCCGAACTGCCCGCCCGGCCGTCCCCCGACGACTGGCCGGGCCGCCGCTCCTACGACCTCGGCTGGCAGCGGCGGCTGTACGACGCCGGATACGCCGGTCTGCACTGGCCGCTCGACGCGGGCGGCCGCGGCGCCACCCCGACCCAGCACCTGATCTTCCTGGAGGAGACCGAGCGGGCCGGGGCGCCGTACGTCGGGGCCAACTTCGTCGGGCTGCTGCACGCCGGGCCCACGATCGCGGCCGAGGGCACCGCCGAGCAGCGGGCCCGCTGGCTGCCGCCCGTGCTGCGCGGGGACGAGGTGTGGTGCCAGGGCTTCAGCGAGCCCGACGCGGGCTCGGACCTGGCCTCCCTGCGCACGAAGGCGGTGCGCGAGGGCGACGAGTACGTGATCACCGGGTCGAAGATCTGGACCTCGCACGCGGAGGTCGCCGACTGGTGCGAGCTGCTGGTGCGCACCGAACCGGTCAGCGCGAGCGTGCCCAAGCACCGCGGGATCACCTGGCTCGCGATGCCGATGGACGCGCCCGGGGTGAGCGTGCGGCCGCTGCGCACGCTGGCCGGGTCGACCGAGTTCGCGGAGATGTTCCTGGACGGGGTACGGGTGCCCGTCGGCAACCGGGTCGGCGCCGAGAACGACGGCTGGCGCGTCACCATGGTCACCCTGTCCTTCGAGCGCGGCACCGCCTTCGTCGGCGAGGTCGTCGCCTGCCGCCGGACGCTGGCCGCGCTGGCCCGCACCGCCAAGGCGAACGGGCGCTGGGACGACGCAGTGCTGCGGCGCAGGCTGGGGCGGCTGTACGGGGAGTTCGGCGCCCTGTGGCGGCTCACCCAGTGGAACGTGAGCGAGTCGACGCGCTCCGGCGGGGTCCCGGGCATCGGCGGCTCCGTCTTCAAGCTGCGCTACTCGCACGCCCGCCAGGAGCTGTACGACACGGCGGCCGAGGTGCTGGGCGCGGCGGGCGGGGCGCTGTCGCTGGAGGAGGAGTGGACCCTGGACCGGCTCTCCTCGCTCTCCTACACGATCGCGGCCGGGACCTCGCAGATCCAGCGGAACATCGTCGCCGAGCGGATCCTCGGCCTCCCGAAGGGCCGGTGAGGGACCGTGGACTTCCAGTTGACCGAGGACCAGCGGGACCTGCGCGCGGGCGTGCGGGAGCTGCTGGCGGGGCGGTACGGGCGCGAGGCGCTGCGGGAGTCGGTGGACGCGGCCGAGCGGGACGGCGCGGGCGTGGTCGACCGGGTGCTGTGGCGGGAGCTGGGCGAGGCCGGGTTCTTCGCGCTGCGGCTGCCGGAGGGCGGCCCGGACGGGGGCGTGGGGCTCGGGCTCGCGGAGGCCGTGCTGGTCTTCGAGGAGGCCGGGCGGGTGCTGCTGCCGGGGCCGCTGGTGGCCACGCACCTGGCGGCCGGGGTGGTGCCGGGCGCGGCGCAGGGCGCCGCGGTGGTGACGGCCTTCGACCTGGACGGCCCCTTCGTCGCGTACCTGGGCGAGGCGGACGCGGTGCTGGGGGCGGGACCTCCCCCGGGCGACCCCGGGGGAGGTCCCGCGCAGGGCCCGTGGCCGGCGGGCGGCTGCGTGCCGGTGCGGTCCGTGGATCCGCTGACGCCCCTGTACCGGACGCCGGGGCCGGGGTCCGCGGGCGCGCCGTCGGCCGCGCTGCGGGACGAGGGGGCCCTGCTGACGGCGGCCCTCCAGGTGGGCAGCGCGCTGCGGACCTGCGAGCTGGCGGTGCGGTACGCGAAGGAGCGCGAGCAGTTCGGGCAGCCGATCGGGGCCTTCCAGTCCGTCAAGCACCTGTGCGCGCAGATGTTGGTGCGGGGCGAGGTGGCCCGTACGGCGGTCTACGCGGCGGCGGTGACGGGCGACACCGGGGAGATCGCGGGCGCCAAGCTGCTGGCCGACGAGGCGGCCGTGCGCAATGCGCGCGACTGCCTCCAGGTGCACGGCGGGATGGGGTTCACCTGGGAGGCGGACGTGCACCTGCACCTGAAGCGGGCGTGGGTGCGGGCCGAGCAGTGGCGCACGGCGGCCGAGGCGGAGGAACTGCTGGCGCGGGAGCTGGGCGCCCTGCTGCCGTGAGGCGGCCCGGAGCGCTGTAACGGTTGGGACGGCGCAGGACGCATGTCCGATTACAGAGAGTTGATATCGGTTTGTGTCCTTCGCCCCCCTCGCTACGGACCGGAGTCGGTCGCGTGCTCCGGTACGCTCCGACGAATGCGAGCGGTTGAGCGGCGCGGGCGTCGCACAGTATGCAGCACGCCTACTCCTTCGCGCTGGAATATGCCCGAAGCGCTTGTTGTGGTGACTGTATGTCAACCATGCTGCTCGGCAAGGGGATCACGGACCGTGATCCCGTACTGTCGCGAGGCGATGTGTCCGCCGGTTCGGGTGGTGTGAGCGGTGCAGGTGCTTCAGGTTCAGCTTGAGGTCGGGCCGGATCCCGCAGAGGTCGGCCGAGCGCGCAGGTGGGCCCGGTCCCGCCTGGCCGGATGTGGAATGGGGGACGACGAGCCGCTCGCGGACACCCTGCTCCTGCTGATTTCGGAGCTGGTCACCAACGCGGTGGTGCACACCGGTTGCCCGGCCGTGCTGCGGATGCTCTTCGGCGGCCCGGCGGTCCGGGTCGAGGTGGCCGACGCGAGCGACCGCCCGCCCGCCCCCCGGCACGCCGACGGGGACGACACCAACGGGCGCGGCCTGGAGCTGGTGGACGGCCTCGCGGACCGCTGGGGCTGGCAGCGCGAGGGCTCCGGCAAGCAGATCTGGTGCGAGATCGACTGCGCCGGGGAGGGCTCCGCGGGGGGCCTCGGCGGCCCCGCCGAGGAAGTTTCCGAAAAATGTGACCAGGTACGGGAACCGCGCGTGTACCTCTAACGAGGTGTTGACGGACCGTCATGCATTGATCACCCTTGGGGGAGCGATTCGTCGCGAGGGGACGCCAAGGGCAGACCTTGACGAGTGCGGGTCGTTGGGTGGCGGCTGCCGTGCGGCGCTCGGGGCGTGCACGAATGTACGCCGCCACCCACAGTCGACGCCCCCGGACGCCGTCCGTGCGGGGCTTGCGCCGTCCGCGAGGGTCGGACGCGGTCCGTGAGGGTCGGACGCCGTCCGTGAGGGTCAGAGGATGGCGACCGGGGCGACCGGCGTGCCCGTCCCGCCGACGAAGGGCTCCGGCATCGCGGAGAGCAGGAAGGAATACCGCCGCTCTTCTCCACAGGCTGTGGACAACTTTTCGAGATTCCAGTTCTGGCCCTGGTGCATGCCCATCTCGACCAGGTCGAGGGCGTGCACCGGCAGCCACAGGTTCTCGATCTCCGGCGGGAAGATCTCGAAGGTCAGGGTGTCGTTCGCGACGGCCGCGACGTCCCGCGCGTGGAACCACTCGGGCGTGCGGACGGACAGCCCGGGCGACGGATAGCCGTAGCCGTGCTTGTCGCCCGCCAGGTAGACCTGGACCTGCCCGGTGCGCACCAGCACGATGTCGCCGGGCCGGACCGTGACCCCGCCGAACTCCTCCGCCTCCACCAGGTCCTCCGGGGTCACCGCGTGCCCGCCCGGCAGCCGGTCCAGGCCCTTGGCGCGGGCCACGTCCAGCAGCACCCCGCGCGAGACGATGTGGCCGGCCTTGTCGATGCCGCTGAACTGGGCGCGGGAGTGCGCGGTGATGGTGTCGGCGGGGCGCCCGTTGTAGATCTTCCCCGAGTGCGAGACGTGGGTCAGGGCGTCCCAGTGCGTCGCCGACTGCAGGCCCATGGTCACGGCGTCGTCGCTGCACGCCACCGTGCCCGGGCCGAAGATCTCCTGGTTGATCTGCACCATCGTGTGCAGCGGATTGATCCGGCCCGGGATCATGCCCGCCTGGACGCCGTCCTCCTTCAGTGGGAGGGCGAGCGGGATCCGGCGTCCGGTGCGGATCTCGGCGGCGGCCGCGCGCACCACCTCGTCGGTGATCAGGTTCAGGGTGCCGATCTCGTCGTCGGCGCCCCAGCGGCCCCAGTTGTTGACGCGCTTGGCGATGTCGTGGAACTCGGGGGGCAGGCCCATGGGTCTCGTCACTCCTTATGGACTGGGGCTTGTGCTGGCGCATCTGACTGCCCATAGAATCTAACGGTCCGTCAGAAACAGCGGGAAGGGGCCGGACATGGGGAACTTCTTGGCAGGCAAGGTCGTCGCCGTCACGGGCGCGGGCCGGGGCATCGGGCGGGCGGTCGCGCTCGCGGCCGCCGCCGAGGGCGCCAAGGTCGTCGTCAACGACTACGGCGTCGGCATCGAGGGCGGCGAGCCCACCAGCGAGATAGCCGACGGCGTGGTGAAGGAGATCCTCGCCGCGGGCGGGGAGGCCGTCGCCGTCGCCGACGACATCTCGACCATGGCGGGCGGCCAGCGCATCGTGGACACCGCGCTCGCGCGCTACGGCCGGATCGACGGCGTCGTCTGCGTCGCGGGCATCCTGCGCGAGCGGATGCTCTTCAACATGTCCGAGGAGGAGTGGGACCCCGTCGTCGCCACCCACCTCAAGGGCACCTTCACCGTCTTCCGCGCCGCCTCCGCCGTCATGCGCAAGCAGGGCACCGGCACGCTCATCGGCTTCACCAGCGGCAACCACCAGGGCTCGGTCGCCCAGGCCAACTACAGCGCCGCCAAGGGCGGGATCATCTCCCTCGTCCGCTCCGCCGCCCTCGGCCTCAACCGGTACGGCGTCACCGCCAACGCCGTCGCCCCGGTCGCCCGGACCCGGATGTCGGCGAACGTACCGATGGAACTCAAGGAGATCGGCGAACCGGAGGACGTGGCCGCACTGGTCACCTACCTGCTCAGCGACCGGGCCGTCGCGGTCGGCGGCGAGAGGATCACCGGGCAGGTGTACACGATCGCCGGACCCAAGATCGCGGTCTGGGCGCAGCCGCGCGAACTGCGCGCCGGATACGCCGAAGGCTCCTGGACCCCCGAGAAGATCGCCGACTTCCTCCCGGGGACCGTCGGCACCGACCCCATGCCGATGCTGGCGCAGCTGGAGGCCATGGCCAAGGCGGCGGCCGCCAAGGACCGCCCCAACGCGTAGGAGCTCCCATGGACTTCGGCTTCGGGGCGGCGGACGAGGAACTGCGCGCCGACGCGCGGCACTGGCTCCGCGAGCACCTCGTGGGACCGTACGCGGGGGCCCGCGGACTGGGCGGGCCCGGCAGCGAGCACGAGGGCGTGGCCGAGCGCCGCGCCTGGGAGCGCGAGCTCGGCCGGGGCGGCTGGATCGGCCAGGGCTGGGACGTGCCCGACGGCGCCTACGGGCAGCGCCGGCTCTCCCTCACCGGGCAGGTCGTGTGGGCCGAGGAGTACGCGGCGCTGCGCGCGCCCGGCCGGGTCGGCCACATCGGCGAGAACCTCCTCGCGCCGACCCTGATCGCCCACGGCTCCCGGGAGCAGCGGGACCGCTTCCTGCCCGGCATCGCCCGCGGCGAGGAGCTGTGGTGCCAGGGCTACAGCGAACCGGGCGCGGGCTCCGACCTCGCCGGGATCCGCACGAGCGCGGTGCGGGACCCGGCGGACGGCCGCCACCGCGTCACCGGCCAGAAGATCTGGACCTCGCTGGCCCGGGACGCCGACTGGTGCTTCGTGCTCGCCCGCACCGAGTCCGGCTCGCGGCGCCACCACGGGCTGTCCTTCCTCCTCCTGCCGATGGACCAGCCCGGCCGGATCGAGGTCCGGCCCATCCGGCAGATGTCGGGGACCGCCGAGTTCAACGAGGTCTTCTTCGACGGCGCCGAGGCCCACGAAGTGGTCGGCGGCGAGGGCAACGGCTGGGCCGTGGCCATGGGTCTGCTCGCCCTCGAACGCGGGGTCTCCACCCTGGTCCAGCAGATCGGCTTCGCCGCCGAACTGGAGCGGGTGGTCGCCGCGTTCCTGACCTCCGCACAGGCCGGCGACCCGGTCCTGCGCGATCGGCTGGTCACCCAGTGGGCCGAGCTGCGCACCATGCGGTGGCACGCGCTGCGCACCCTGGGGGCGGCCGCGCCGGACGCGGGCGCGCCCAGCGTGGCCAAGCTGCTGTGGGGCGGCTGGCACCGTCGGCTCGGCGAGCTCGCGGTGGCGGTGCGCGGCGCGCAGGCCACCGCCGGGTCCGCGCCGTGGGCGCGCGGGACTCCGTACGAGCTGGGCCTCGACGAGGCGCAGCGACTGTTCCTGTTCACCCGCGCCGACACGATCTACGGCGGTTCGGACGAGATCCAGCGGAACATCATCGCCGAGCGCGTGCTCGGCCTGCCTAAGGAGTCCAGGTGAGAGGCGTCGTGTTCGACGGCAAGCAGACCCAGGTGGTCGACGACCTGGAGGTACGGGATCCCGGGCCGGGGGAGGTGCTCGTCGCCATCAAGGCGGCCGGGCTGTGCCACAGCGACCTGTCGGTGATCGACGGGACGATCCCCTTCCCGCCGCCGGTGGTCCTCGGGCACGAGGGCGCCGGGGTCGTGGAGGCGGTCGGCGCGGGCGTCACGCACGTGGGCCCGGGCGACCACGTGGCGCTGTCCACCCTCGCGAACTGCGGCGCCTGCGCCGACTGCGACCGGGGCCGGCCGACGATGTGCCGCAAGGCCATCGGGATGCCGGGCAGGCCCTTCTCGCGCGGAGGCGAGCCGCTGTACCAGTTCGCGTCCAACTCGGCCTTCGCCGAGCGGACCATCGTCAAGGCCGTCCAGGCCGTGAAGATCCCCGCTGACATCCCCTTCACCTCGGCCGCGCTGATCGGCTGCGGGGTCCTGACCGGGGTCGGCGCGGTGCTGAACCGGGCCAAGGTGGACCGCGGCGAGTCGGTGGTCGTCATCGGCACCGGCGGGATCGGCCTGAACGTCCTGCAGGGGGCCCGCATCGCGGGCGCGACGACGATCGTGGCCGTGGACGCCAATCCGGCGAAGGAGGCGGTGGCCCGGCAGTTCGGCGCCACGCACTTCATCGACGCCTCGGCGGTGGCGGACTCCTCGGCGGCGGTGCGCGAGGTCCTCCCGACGGGGGCGGACCACGCCTTCGAGTGCGTGGGCAACGTCAAGCTGATCCGCCAGGCGATCGACCTGCTCGACCGCCACGGCCAGGCGATCCTGCTGGGCGTGCCGGGCTTCAAGGAGGAGGCGTCGTTCCTGGTCTCGTCCATGTACCTGGACAAGACGGTCATGGGCTGCCGCTACGGCTCCTCCCGCCCCCAGCGCGACATCGCCCTCTACGCCGAGCTGTACCGCCAGGGCCGGCTGCTGCTGGACGAACTGGTCACCGAGACCTATCCGGTCGAGGACTTCGCGAAGGCGGCGGACGACGCCCACCACGGGCGCGTGGCGCGGGGGGTCCTGACCTTCTGAGGGGCGGGGGCGGGACCTCCTGCGGTCCCGCCCCGCCCCCGCCTACTGCGTTCCCGGTCGGGGGGTGTTCCAGGGGCGGAGCTTGTCCGGGTTGCGGACCGCCCAGATGCGGCGGACGCGGCCGTCGTCCGTGAGGTCGAAGGCCGCCACGGTCACGGTCACGCCGGAGTGCTGGGCGACCAGCCCGGGCACGCCGTTGACCGTCCGCTCCAGGAGGGTCAACCCGGGGGCCCTGTCGGCGATGTGGATCAGGTACGCGGCGATCTGCTCGCTGCCCTCGACCGGGTGCAGGACGGCGCCGACCGCGCCGCCGCCGTCGGCGGTCATCGTGGCCGCGGGGTCGAGCAGGCCGACGAGGGCCTCGATGTCCTTGGCCTCCCAGGCCTCCTTGAAGTGCCGGACCAGGGTGGCTTGCCCGGGGCGACCGGGCTGCCCGGGTCGCGCGGGCCGTTCGCTCCGGCCGGGCTGTTCGTTCTGACCGGCCGTGGGGAGCGGTGGCACCTGCGCGGAGCGCACCCGGCGGCGGGCCGAGGTCGCCAACTGGCGGCAGGCCGCGGGCGTGCGGCCGACGATGTCGGAGATCTCGCCGAAGGGGTACCGGAAGACGTCGTGCAGTACGAACGCCACGCGCTCGGCCGGGGTCATCGACTCCAGCACGACGAGGAACGCCATGTTCACCGACTCGTCCAGGGTGACCCGGTCGGCGGGGTCGTCCGGCAGGTCCCCGCCGCCCGTGCGGCCGCTGAACCACTCCGTGCGGTCGGGCAACGGCTCGGGTATCCACTCGCCGACGTAGCGCTCGCGCCGGACCCGCGCCGAGCCGAGCACGTCCAGGCAGATCCGTCCGGCGACCGTCGTCAGCCAGGCGCCCGGGGACTCGACCGCCTCCTGCCGCCGCGGGGACATCGCGTACCAGCGGGCGTAGGTCTCCTGCACGGCGTCCTCGGCCTCGGCCAGCGAACCGAGCAGCCGGTAGGCGAGGTTGGTGAGCCGCCGCCGCTCGCCGACGATGAGGCTCAGGTCGCGGTCGGCGCTGTGGGTGGTGTTGCTGCTGGTCATGGCGCTCACCTCACATTTCGCGGGCCCGTCTCGTCGGACCATCGAGAGAGTACCGATCCACCGCCGTGAGGCAGACGAGGGGACCGCATCATGAGCACGCACGCGACGGCAACACCGGTGGGAACGCAGGAAGTTCAGGGCGGGGCGCGCGAGGGTTCGGGCAGGTTCGCGCGGTTCGTGCGGGTCTCGATCGCCCTCCAGACCCTGTCGATCTTCTTCCAGGCGTCCACCGCCGGACTGCTGCTGGCCACGTCCTACGGCGAGACGCTGCACGGAGTCGGGGCGCGCGTGATGTACGGCGCCTCGATGCTGTACCTGCTCGCCGCGGTCCTGGCGTGGCGCCCGGGCGGCGGCTCGGCGCGCCCGACCCTGTACGCGTCGGGCTTCCTCGTCCTCGCCTCGGTCCAGGTGGTGCTCGGCATCGCGCACGTGCCGACGTACCACGTGCCGCTGGGCGTCCTGATGTTCGGCCTGAGCGTGCTGGACCTGGGCCGGGTGCTCCTCGTCCGCCCGCGGGCGGGGGCGCGGGTCACTGGCTGAGGCGGCCGAACTTCCCCTTGTGGAAGAGCAGCGGGCCGTCCTCGCCCGCGGCGCCCATCGCCTCGACGCGGCCGACGACGATCAGGTGGTCGCCGCCGGTGTGCACGGCGTGGATGCGACAGTCGATCCACGCCGGTACGGCGTCCAGCTGGGGCGAGCCGGTCACGGGGGCGGGGTGGTGGACCACACCGGCGAACTTGTCGGCCCCGCTGACCGCGAACGCCCGGCACAGCAGGCCCTGTTCGGCCCCCAGGATGTTGACGCAGAACACCCCGGCGCGCGCGATCCGCGGCCAGGTGGTCGACGTACGGGCGACCATGAAGGTCACCAGTGGCGGGTCGAGCGACAGTGATGCGAAGGACTGGCAGGCGAAGCCGGCCGGGGTGTCCTCGCCCTCCGCGGCGGGCGCGGTGATGACCGTGACGCCGCTGGCGAAGTTGCCCATGACGGACCGGAATTCGGCCGGATCGATGGGCGCGCGCTCGTCGTCGCCGACGGCCCGCAGCTCGGGGCGCGGATGCGCGTCGACCCCGGCGGGGGAGGTGGCGGATCCCGGGTGCCCGGCGGACCTGAGGTATCGGACGACGGTGGCCGCCATCCCTGCGTGTCCCATCACGAGAACGATTGAACCTGACGGTATGTCAGATGGGAAGGGGCGGGGAGGGGCGAGGAGGGGGGGTGGGTGATGAGGTGTAGGGTCCGGAGGAATTGAACGCGTTCAGGCGGTGAGTGGGGGCTCCGGGTGACGGGTGGGACGGAAGGTGCGGAGCAGGGGGGCGCGAGGAACCTCCGCGAGGGCCAGATCCTGCGGGGAGGCGGCGCGATCGCCGGGGCCCAGTTCGTCCTGTGGTGGCTGTGGTGGCTCATCACCATCGACACGCGGGACGACTACGGCCTCGGTCTGGGCGGTGGTATCGCCGCCATCGGGATCTGCTGCTTGGGCCCCCTCGCCGCGGTCCTGGCGGGCTTCCTGCACTCCCTCGTGTTCACCTGGCCGGTGACCGCCCTGGCGCGGACCGGCGCGGCCCGGACGAAGACGCGGGCCCGCTGGTGGGCGGCGGCGGGGCTCGTGCTCCTGGCGGCGGGCTATGCCTGGCCCCTCGCCCGGGTGGGCGCGGCGCCCTACGCGCAGGTGTGGGCCTGGGCGGCAGCTTTCGGTGTGCTCCCGCTTGCGGGGGTCGCCCACGCGGCCCGGCGCGGGGCCTCGGGGAGGACGGTGATGCGGGCGGCGGGCTGGCTGCTGGGCTTCGGCCTGCTGTTCGGGTTCGGCGGCGGGATCATCGCCGACCAGGCCGGCTGGATCAGGACGTACGAGCCGCCCCGGCTGGAGCGTACGGAGTACGTCGCCCGGTGGACCGGTGACGACGGGGCGCGACTGACGCTGCGAGCCGACGGCTCGGCCACCGCCGAACGCCTGCCGCGGGTGGGGCCGGGGCGCGAGGTCGGAGGGGAGCGCTGCACGGGTACGGGCACGTGGCAGTTCCGGGAGGAGGGGTCCGCCGGTCGGCACGAAACCCGCTTCGTGCGCGACGGCGTCACGGTGACCCTCCCGTCGTGCGACGACGCGTACGACTGGCAGGTGGCGGGCGACCGGGACCACCCCGAACTGTTCGCCGCGTACGGCGTCGACCCGGACGAGGTCCGGATCCTGCGGCGCGGGTGAGTGCTGCGGGTGGGTGCTGTGGGTGAGTGCCGCGGGTGGGTGGTCAGGCGGTGACCACGCAGAACTCGTTTCCTTCGGGGTCGCGCATGGTCTGGAAGGACCCCTGGTCGTCGGTGACGGTCTCACCCGTCGCCGCCGCGCCCAGGGCGAGCGCGGCGGCGACGGCGGTCCCGATGTCGTCCGCGCGGACGTCGAGGTGCAGGCGGTTCTTCCCGGCCTTCTCCTCGGGCACGGGCTGAAAGGCCAACCGCACGCCCCCGGGCAGATCGACGTGCGACCACCCGCGCGCCCGGTCCACCGGCTCCCCACCGAGCAACCGCGCCCAGAACCGGACGAGCGCTCCCGGATCGCGGGCGTCCACGACCATCTGGTGCAGGACGATGCGGGAGTTCAGCGGAGTGGTCATGGGGGTGAGGGTAAGGCAGCCCGCGCGGGGGCGGGGGCGGGGGCGGGAAGCCCCCGACGGAAGGGCAGGGGGGGACAGGACCACTTCCCGGGGTTCCGGGCGGTGAACGCAGTCGTCTCGCCGGGAGCCGTGGAGCGCTGGGGTTCCGGTGGTGCGGGGTCACGTGCGGGGTCTCGGTGGAGCAGTGGCTGGTAGGAGCTGGACTACGCCGACCCAGGGGAACTCGCCGGTCTTGTGGCAGGCGCGGACTTCCCATCGTCCTGCGGATACGTCGACCGGCGCTTCGTCCGGTTGTCCTCTGCCGTCGGGGTAGGGCGCGCCGAGGTCCTTACCCGCCTCTGCGGAATCCATGAGGACCGCGGGGCCATCGGTTTCCCAGACTCCGCAGTCCTCCCAAGGGGTCGCCGGGTCGCTCAGGACGGCCGCTGCGGCGGCGAGCAGTTCGGTGTCGGAGTCGGCGGCCAGCCACCGCAGGAAGAGCTTCTGCTCCGGCAGGTAGCAGGTGCTGGCGGCCTCGTCCCCCAGCACCAGTGCGGACGCGGTGCCGGTGTCGCCCAGGCTGATCACTGCGGCGTACTCCTCGACCGCGCAGGCTCGGTCGTAGTCGTCTGGTTCGTCGGTGCCACCGAGGATCACGCCTTCCTTGGTGCAGCCGTCCCATTGGTGCAGCGCGGACACGGGAACGACGATCAGCGGTCCACCCATGGACTCCACCCACGTAGGACCGGGACCGGGACGGATCGCGTCGGCTCTCTCGCTCATTCGCGCAGTCTGCCCTGGCCCAGTGACAGGCCGTCCTCGGGCCTGATGGCGGTGGGCGTTGCTGTGGTCAGTGTGCTGGGCGCGGAGTGGTTGCGGGTAGTGAGAGATCGCGCAGGTGGGTTCGCAGGACGTCGGCGCACGCCTGTGGGGGCAGGAGCGCGGGGTGCAGGGGTCCGGCCAGGTGGTCGGTCGTCGCTGCTGCTGTGGGGGTACTTCTCGCGTAGGGGGTGGGGTCTGCTACTCGAGGGTGATTGACGCTACCCCGGGCCTCGGGCCGATGATCGTTGGTGTCGGGGAAGGCATGGGAACGGGTGGGGAGGGGCTGGGCGGCATGTGGGGGAAGTGGATCGGCTGTGGTGTGCCGGAGGGTGCGCGGGAGGGGTTTTCCGCGGGGCAGCGCGCTTGGGCGGTGATCGGTGACCAGCCCGGGCTGGTCGGGCAGGTGGGCGGCTGGGACGCTGCCGGCGGGCGGGCCCATGTCCTGGGGTTGTGGGAGGACGTCGAGGCGTACGGGCGGTTCATGGACGACCGGCACGACGAGGTGTTCGCGGGGAGCGGGCAGGCGGGCAGCTGCACCGGCATCGAGACGGCCGGGGGCGAGAGCGTCCTGGAGATGGCGGGGGACGCGGCGGATCTGGCGCAGGCGTTGGAGGACGCGACGCTGCTGAGGGTCGCCGACTGCCGTCTGGTCCCGGGTCGGGAGGAGCACTTCATGGAGGTGCAGCGGGAGGTGTGGGCGCCGGGCATGGCGGCGGGGGGCATGCTCGCCGGAGTCGTCACGGGGCTCGGCGGCCATCGCTACCTGGTCACCACCTTGTGGTCCGGCCCGGAGGCGCACGAGCGGTATGCCGCCGCGCACCTTCCGGCCCTGCTCACTCGCGCGGGCCTGCGCGAGGATCTCCGCTCGACGACCGGCCACCTCATACCCCTGGAGCCGAGCTGGCGGGTCCTGCCGGTAGCGGCTCCGCCGGTGCGTGGGGGCTGACGGGCTGCGGGCGGTGTACCTCCGGGCGGGTGAATGCGGGTGGGCGGGGCACGGGTGGGCGGCGTGGCGGGGGTGTTCGGGCGTGTAGTCGTACATACGCCTAGCGCTCGCGGCGAGACCTCGTAGGCGGTTCGACGAGGCCCCGTGGCACTCGCAGCGCACACACCGCACCCGCATCGCAGGAGGAACCCATGCTCGGTACCGACTACCGCACCGGATCGCCCAACTGGATCGACCTCGGCAGTCCGGACATCCCGCGGGCCGCGGCCTTCTACCGGGCGGTGTTCGGTTGGGAGTTCCACCTGCTCGGGCCGGAGACCGGCGGGTACGGCTTCTTCCAGGTCGACGGGAAGACCGTCGCGGCCGTCGGGTCCCTGGACCCCGGTGCGACCTCCGCGTGGACCGTGTACTTCAAGACGCAGGACACGGACGCGACCACGCAGGGCGTGCGGGACGGCGGGGGCGCGGTGCGCGTGGAGCCGATGGACGTGATGGGTGAGGGGTGGCTCGCGCAGTACACCGACCAACAGGGCGCGGACTTCGCGGTCTGGAAGCCGGGCAGGACGGCGGGGCTGGGCCTGACCTCGGTCGACAACACGGTGTGTTGGGTGGAGCTGCATGTGGCCGATCCGGTCGCGGCCGTCACGTTCTACCGCGATCTCTTCGGCTGGCGTTCGCAGGAGATGGACGTGCCGGGGATGACCTACCGGGTGGTGAGCATCGCCGACGGCGACCAGCAGGACGGGTCCTTCGGCGGGGTGGCGCCGCTGATGGAGGGGGAGACGAACGCGCGCTGGGTGCCGTACTTCGCGGTGGCCGACGTGGACGCCGTGGTGGACACCGCGCGGACCAGTGGGGGTTCGGTGTTGATGCCGGGCGCCGATGTGCCGGACGTCGGTCGGATCGCCTGGCTGGCGGACCCGAGCGGGGCGGTCTTCGCTCTGCTCAAGCCCAACCCGCGGCAGGGCTGAGCCCCGGCAGGGCTGAGCCCCGGCAGGGCTGAGCCCCGGCGGGGCGGACCTCGCCGGGGCGGGGCGCGGCGGTCAGACGCCCCGGTACTTCGGGGTGCGGCGTTCGACGAAGCTGGCCACGCCCTCGTTCGCGTCCGCCGTGGTCATGTTGATCTCCTGGGCGGTGGCCTCGGCGGCCAGCGCGGTGGCGCGGTCGCCGTCCAGGGAGGCGTTGACCAGGTGCTTGGTCAGGGCCAGGGCGCGGGTCGGGCCCTGGGCCAGGCGCTCCGCCCATTCCCGGGCGGTGCCGGCCAGGTCGTCGGCCGGGACGACCCGGTTGACGAGGCCGAGGCGTTCGGCGTCGGCGGCGGGCAGGGCGTCGCCGAAGAACATCAGCTCCTTCGCCTTCTGCGGGCCGACGAGTCGGGGGAGCAGGTAGGCGCCGCCGCCGTCGGGGACCAGGCCGCGGCGGACGAAGACCTCGATGAAGCGCGCCGAGTCCGCGGCGAGCACGAGGTCGCAGGCGAAGGCGAGGTGGGCGCCGATGCCCGCGGCGGTGCCGTTGACGGCGGCGATGACCGGCTTCTCGCAGTCCATGACGGCGGTGATGAAGCGCTGGGCACCGTTTCGGATCATGCGGGCGACGTCGCCCGCGACCCGTTCGCCGGCGGGTGCGGGGGAGCCGCGCAGGTCGGCGCCCGCGCAGAAGCCCTTGCCGGTGGCGGTGATGACGACGGCGCGCACGGCCGGGTCGGCGGAGGCCGCGGCGAGCAGGGTCATGATGTGCTCGCGTTGGTCCCAGGTGAGGGCGTTCATGGCGTCGGGGCGGTTCAGCGTGATCCAGGAGACGCCGTTCTCGGTGTGGTGCAGGACCTCGTTCATGGGGTTCGTCGCTCCAAGGCGTCGGCGGGACCGGGAGGCTCTCAGCGGCAGATGGCGAGGGCGTCGAGGGCCACGGCGCCCTGGCCGCGGGGGAGGACCATGAGGGGGTTGATGTCGAGTTCGGCGAGTTCGCCGCCGAGTTCCAGGGCCATCCGCTGGACCCGCAGGATGACCTCCACCAGCGCTTCGACGTCGGCGGGCGGGGCGCCGCGGACGCCCTCCAGGAGGGCGTGGCCGCGGAGTTCGCCCAGCATGGCGCGGGCCTGGTCCTCGCCGAAGGGCGGGACGCGGACGGTGGTGTCGTTGAGGATCTCGACGAGGACCCCGCCCAGGCCGACGGTGACGGTGGGGCCGAAGAGGTCGTCCTGGGTGACGCCGACGACCATCTCCACGCCCTTCTCCACCATCTGGCAGACGAGGACGCCGTCGAGGGGGATGTTCTCGAAGCGGGCGATGTCGGTGAGTTCGCGGTAGGCGTCGCGTATTTGGCTGGCGGAGGTCAGGCCGACCTTGACCAGGCCGAGTTCGGTCTTGTGGGCGAGCTGGGGGCCCGAGGCCTTCATCACCACCGGGTAGCCGACGAGTCCGGCCGCGCGGACGGCGGCGGCGGCGCTGGTGACGAGCTGTTCGCGCGGGACCCGGATGCCGTAGGCGCGCAGCAGCTGCTTCGCCGCGTGCTCGCTGAGCTGCTGGCCGGGGCGCATCAGGGCCTGGGCCTTGCGGTAGGAGGGGGAGGGGGTGCGGGGGGCGTCGTCGAAGGGGGAGCGGTAGGCGGCGGTGAAGCGGTGGTGGCCGAGGTAGGCCCGTACGGCGGTGATGCAGTTGCCGAAGGTGCGGAAGGTGGCCACGCGGGAGGAGCCGAGGAGGGTGGTGCGGTAGGCGTCCTCGGTACCGACGGGGGAGCCCCAGATGACGCAGATGAGCTTGTCGCTCTCCTCGGCGGCGTCGACGAGGTCCTGCGCGAGCTTGTCGCTCATCGGGGGGAAGGGCCCGGTGATGGGGCAGATGAGGACGCCCACGGACGGGTCGGCGAGGATCGCGTCGATGATCTTCCGCCCCCGCCAGTCGCCGACGGGGTGGCCGCCGTTGTCGACGGGGTTGGCGACGTTCAGGTACTCCGGGATCCACTGGTGGAGCTCGTCCTGCTTGGCCTGGCCGAGGGTGGGCAGGCTCAGCCCCGCCTCGGTGGCGAGGTCGGAGAAGTGGGCGCCCGTGCCGCCGGAGATGGAGTAGACGACGACGCCGTCGGCCAGCGGCTTGCGCGCGCGGGCCAGTAGGGCGGCGGTGTCCTGGAGTTCGTCGAGCCCGTCGACCCGGATCACGCCGAACTGGCGCATCGCCGCGTCCACGACCCGGTCCGCGCCGGTGAGCTTGCCGGTGTGCGAGGCGGCCATGCGCGCGCCGGTCTCGGTGCGGCCCACCTTGACGGCGACGACCGGTACGCCGCGCCGTGCGGCCCGGTCGGCGGCGAGCAGGAAGGACCGGCCGTCCTTGAGCCCCTCGACGTAACAGGCGATCGCCCCGACCTCGGGCTGTTCGGCGAAGTAGGAGATGAAGTCGGAGGTCTCCAGGTCGGCCTCGTTGCCCGTCGGCGCCCAGTGGGAGAGGCGGATGCCGAGCTCCTGGAGGGTGTAGACGGGGCGGCCCTGGTGGCCGGACTGGGTGATGAGCGCGATCGCCGGGCCGTCGAGGTCCTCGCGGAACTCCTCGAAGGCGTTGAGGTTGGTGTTGGGGCCGAGCAGGCGCAGTCCGGAGCGCTGGACGGCGGCGGCGAGCCGGGCCTGGGCGGCCGCGCCCGCGTCGCCGGTCTCGGCGAAGCCGGAGGCGAAGGCCACCGCGAACTTGACCTTGGATTCGGCGAGTTCCTCGATGACGGGCAGCGGGTCGGCGACCAGGAGCACCGCGAGGTCCACCTGTTCGGGCAGGTCGGCGACGGAGGCGTGGCAGGCCAGGCCGAAGACCGTGGTGCGGGTGGGGTGCACGGGGTGCAGGCGGGCGCCGACGCGGTCCGCCCAGGCGATGAGCTGGCGGGTGATGCCGGTGTTGGGGCGCCCCTCGGCGTCGGAGGCGCCGATGACGGCGACGGACTCGGGGCGGAAGAACCGGTCCAGGTCGGGCACGTCCGCGTGCAGCGGTCGGCCGCTGACGTCGACGGCGGCGGCGGCCGGGTCCGCGCCTTCCGCGTCGGGGGCCGTCGTGGAGTGGACGGCGGTCCGCGGGGTCTCGCCGCACGCCTCGACCCTGGCGCGGAAGTGAGTGGTGAGGGTGCCGTGAGTAGATCCAAGCATCGTTCCGCCCGCTTCCCGCTCGATGACTGCCTCGTTGACTGCCTCGGCGACGGCCTTGACCGCCTTGCCGGCCGTCGCGGTGACCGCTGGTGCGCGGTGACCGTCCCGTAACTGACGCATGGTCAGGTTACTGAACTGACGGGCCGTCAGGAACAGGGCTGCGCAGGAAAGCTGGTGCGTGGGTTTGGTGAAGGTGGCGGGGAGCGCGGCTAGGAGAGGTGGCGCGGCAGGGTTTTGGCTATCTTCTCGGCGTCCAGGGCCAGTTCCCGCAGCATTCCACTGATCGGGTTGGTGAAACCGGTGAAATACAGCCCCGGGGCCGAAACGGGGCTGCGCCCGGCCCGCGCGAGCGGGCGGCCGCGCCCGTCGAGCACGTCGAGGTGCCCCACCAGTCCCTCCAGGGCGCGCCGGTAGCCGGTGGCCGCGATCACCGCGTCCGGAGCGATCCGGGAGCCGTCCGCCAGGACCACCTCGGCGCCGTCGAAGGACTCGACCGCGGCGACCGGCAGGACGGTCCGCGCGCGGACCGCGTCGATCAGGCCGACGTCCTGGACGGGGATCGCGCCCTCGCGGACCCGGCTGTAGAGGCCGGTCGTGGGGCGCGGGAGCCCGTACGCGGACAGGTCCGGCACGGACGCCTTCGCGACGAGGGCGCCGAGCCGGTCGACGAGCCGCACGGGCAGCCGGCGGACCAGGATGCCGGTGCGCTGGGCGGGCCACCCGGCGGTGGAGCGGCGCACGATGTGGGGGGCGGTGCGCACGGCGAGGCGGACGCTCGCGGCCCGTCGGTCGCCCGGGTCGGCGGCCCCGCGCCCGCGCCTGCCGCGGCGCCGGTCGCCGCCGCCCTCGGTGAGGTCCACGGCGATCTCGGCGCCCGTGTTGCCGACCCCGACGACGAGGACGTCGAGGCCCGCGAAGGGGGCGGCGTCGCGGTACTCGCTCGCGTGCAGCAGCCGCCCGGTGTACGTGCCCGCGCCCGGCCAGTCGGGAGTCGCGGGGGTGTGGTTGAAGCCGGTGGCGACGACCACGGCGGCGGCGGCCAACTCCCGGCCGCCGGTGGCGTGCAGGGTCCAGCCGTCGGCCTCCGCGCCGCCGGGGGCGCGGTCGATGCGGGTGACCTCGACGCCGGTGATGATCTCCAGCTCGTGGTGTTCGGCGTACTTCTCCAGGTAGCGCACCACGTCGTCGCGCGAGACCCAGCGCCCGAAGCGGCGCGGTATGCGCAGGCCCGGGAGGCCGGAGAGGCGGCGCGTGGTGTGCAGGTGGAGCCGGTCGTAGTGGCCCCGCCAGGAGGTGGCGACCCGGTCCGACTTCTCGATCACCACGGCCCGGACGCCCCGGGCGCGCAGCGCGGCGGCGACGGCGAGGCCGCCCGGCCCGGCGCCGATCACGTACACGGGGCGGGGCTGGGTCGTCATGTCGGGCTGTGCGGGCGCTCCAGGCATGAGGTGTGAGCGTATCGCCGGGAGGGGCCGGTGGGTCTCGGACGAGGAGGGAATCGGTTGCGGATCGGTCACGGGCGCCGGTCCCGGCGCGGTCCCGGATCGGTCGGTGGTGGCGGTCCCGGCGTGGTGGCGGCGCGGTCCCGGATCGGTCACGGGCGCCGGTCCCCGGCGCGGTGGCGGCGCGGGGCTGCGTGGCGGCGGTGCCGGGCTGCGTGGTGGCGGGCGGGGGGTCCGTGTGGTCACGGGCGCGGGGACCGCGCGGTCGCGGGTGCGGTCCCGGTGTGCCCCGTGGGTGGGCGCCGGAGCGTCCTGCTGGTGTGCGGGCCCTTGCGGGAAGGCGGCGCATCCGGTGAACTGACGTACCATCAGATAGGGCTGGTTGTTGAGGGTGGAGGGACTGCCGCATGCAGAGCGTCTGGCTCAGTGGGGCCGAATGGCTCGCCGTGCTCCGGATCGGCCTCGGCCTGTGGTGGCTGGAGAGCTGGCGGCACAAGGACAAGAAGGGCTGGTTCGAGCGCGGCACGGGCATCGCCTGGGCGGCGGACGTCGCGGGCAAGCACCGCTGGGGCTTCGTCCGCGGCGGCTTCGACGCGGTGGTCAAGCCGCGGCCGAAGGTGATGGCGTACGTCGTCGTCTACGCCGAACTCGCCCTGGGGCTGGGGCTGGTCGCGGGATTCCTCACGCCCGTCGCGCTGGTCGCGGGCCTGCTGTTGAACCTGCTGTACCTGGTGCTGATGATCCACGACTGGGCCGAGCAGGGGCAGAACGCCATGATGGCGCTCATCTCCTTCGTCGCGCTGGTGACGATGAGCTGGCAGGTCTGGTCCTTCGACGCGGCGATCGGACTCTTCCTGTGAGCGGGGCGCGGGCCGCGGGCGCCGCCCGTTTCGACCTGCCCGAGGTCGACGACTTCACCCGCCCCTACTGGGACGCGGCGGCCGACGGGCGGCTCCTGCTGCGCCGCTGCGCCGACTGCGGGCGGGTCCACCACTACCCGCGCGAGTTCTGCCCGCACTGCTGGGCGGGCGAGGACCGGGTGGCCTGGGAGCCGGCGAGCGGCCGGGCGACCCTCTACACCTGGTCGGTGGTGCACCGGAACGACCTGCCGCCCTTCGGCGCCCGGGTGCCCTACGTCGCGGCCGTGGTCGACCTCGCCGAAGGGCCCCGGATGATGACCGAGGTGGTCGACTGCGCGGCGGACGCCCTGCGCGTCGGGATGCCGCTGGAGGTCGCCTTCCGGGTCGAGGGGGAGGGCGGGGACGCGGTCTCCGTGGCGGTGTTCCGGCCCGCGGGCGGTTCCGTCTAAGGGCGCGGCCCGGTGGGGGCCCCGGTGGCCGGGGGCGGGGCGCCGTGGCGGTGGAGGACGATCAGGAGCCGCCACGCGTCGGTCGCCAGGGCGTGCGGGGAGCCGGTCAGGAGGCCGTGGACCCAGTCCGCCAGGACCCCGGTGAAGGTGGCCGCCACCGCCGAGGCGATCAGCTCCGGGGCGGCGCCGCCCGCCGCGGTGCGCTCGGTCAGGCTGCGCTCGCGCAGCTCCCGGTGCAGGGTGTCGCCCAGCGGGCCGCCGCCGCCCGGGTGCAGCAGGGTGCGGTAGAGGTCGGTGCGGGCGCCGTCGGCCACGCTCGCGAAGAAGGCGGTCAGCGCGGGCGGCGGGGCCGCCGGGTCGGGGGTCCCGCGCCAGGAGTGCAGTGCCTCGACCGCCTCCCGTACCGTCTCGGCGCACGCGTCCACGGCGAGGTCCTGCGCGTCGGTGTAGTGCAGGTAGAAGGTGGCCCGGGCGACCCCGGCCCGCCGGACGAGCATCGCCACCGAGATCTCCCGCAGCGGCCGCTCGGCGCACTCCGCGAGCAGCGCCGCGTGCAGCCGTTCCCGGGTCCGGGCGGTCCGCGGGTCGCCGGCGGGCCGCGGCCCCATCAGGCGCTCTGCCCGGCGACGAGGACGGCGGCCAGGGCCAGGGCGCCGGGCAGCGCCTGGGCGAGGAGGATCCGGCGGTTGGCGGTGAGGCCGCCGTACACCCCGGCGACGACCACGCAGGCGAGGAAGAAGACCTGGGCGCGGTAGCCGGTGGGGTCGGCGGCGATCAGGCCCCAGACCAGGCCGGCGGCGAGGAAGCCGTTGTACAGGCCCTGGTTGGCGGCGAGCGGGGCGGTGGCCTTGGCCATGGCGGCGTCGAAGCCGGACAGGCCGCGGCCCGGGGCCCGCTCCCACAGGAACATCTCCAGGACCAGGATGTAGGCGTGCAGTAGTGCGACGAGTCCGACGAGTACCTGCGCGGTGGTGTGCACGGTCCGGTCCGTCCTCTCCCGATGTCGATCCCGTGATGGGCAGCCCAATGATGGACAGGTGTCCAGAGTAAATGGACATCTGTCCATTGTCCATCCGTCCGTCACCCGTCCGTCACCCGCCCGTCCGTCACCCGTCCGTCCATCACCCGTCCGTCCATCGCCCGTCCGCCGGGTGGCCGACGGACCGGCGCGCCCCGGGCTCAGGGCCAGAGCAGTTCGCGGGTCCAGGCGGCGCCCTCGGGCGTGCGGCGGTAGCGGAGCCGGACGTGTCGGCGCCGGGCGTCGCCCTGGAAGAACTCGACCTCGTCGGCGTCCAGGACGTACCGCGTCCAGGTCGGGGCCGGGGCGTCTGGCTCGGCGGCGGCCCGCTCCCACGCCGCGGCCGAGGCGCGCGCCAGCTCGTCCAGGGAGCCGAGCACCTCGCTCTGGCGTCCGGTGAGCGCGGCGGCGAGCGCGCCGCGCGAGCGTACGGAGAGGTCCGCGCGGCTCGCGGCGGCGCCGGCCGCGCCGACCCGGCCGCGGATGCGGACCTGGCGCGCGACGGCGGGCCAGTAGAAGCCGAGCGCGGCCTCGGGGCGGGCCGCGAGCTGGCGGCCCTTGGCGCTGGTGGCGTGGGAGGCGAAGTGCCACCCGGCGGCGTCGGCGTCGTGCAGCATCACCGTCCGCGCGTCGGGGCGCCCCTCGGCGTCGACCGTGGCCAGCGTCATGGTGTGCGGCTCGATCTGCCCGGCCGCGGCGGCGTGCGCGAACCAGTCGTGGAAGAGCGCCAGCGGTGCGGCCGGGGCGCCGTCCGGGTCGAAGGCTGGCAGTTCGTCCGTGTCCCACACGCGCAGGGAGTGCAGGATCTCGCGGAACTCGTCATCGGTGGTCATGCGGCCATCGAACACCAGGGGCGGGCGCCCGCCCCGCTGCCGTCCCCGGGTGCGCGGGCGCCCGCCCCCGCTGCCGCCCCCGAGGTACGCGCCTCAGCGCCCCAGGATCACCGTCCCCGAGGAGCAGAACCAGCCGCCCGTGCCGGAGGCGAGGGCGATTTCCGGGAGGCGGTCGCCCGGTTTGCGGACCTGCCCGGCGCCCGCCTCGCCGCGCAGCTGGCGCACCGCCTCGACGAGGAGGAAGAGGCCGCGCATGCCCGGGTGGCAGGCGGAGAGGCCGCCGCCGTCGGTGTTGACCGGGAGTTCCCCGTCCCGCAGCAGGCGGCCCTTCTCGACGAAGGCGCCCCCCTCGCCCTTGGCGCAGAAACCGAGGTCCTCCAGCGTGACCAGGGTCATGTAGGTGAAGGCGTCGTAGAGTTCGGCGACGTCGACGTCCGCCGGGGTCACCCCCGCGCGCTCGAAGGCCAGTCGGCCCGAGACGGCCGCCGGGGAGACGGTGAAGTCGTCCCACTCGGACATCGTGGTGTGCGAGACGGCCGTGCCGGTGCCGAGCACCCACACCGGCGCCTTCGCGGTGTCGGGCACCAGGTCCTCCGCCACCAGCAGGACGGCGCAGCCGCCGTCCGAGCGGATGCAGCAGTGCAGCTTCGTGAAGGGGTCCGCGATCATGTCGCCGGAGAGGACCTCCTCGACGGTGACGGGGTCGCGGAACATGGCGTCCGGGTTGGTCGCGGCGTTGGCCCGGGCCTGGACGGCCACCGAGGCCAACTGCTCCAGCGTGGTGCCGTATTCGTGCATGTGCCGCCGGGCGGCCATGGCGTACTTGGCGACGAGCGTGTGCCCGTACGGCACCTCGAACTGCAGCGGTCCGCGCGCACCGAAGGAGAGGTTGGAGGTGCGTCGGCGCGCCTTGATGTCGGCGCGTGCGGTGGATCCGTAGACGAGGAGCACGGCGTTGGCGTGGCCCGCCGCGATGGCGTCGGCGGCGTGGGCCGCCATCACCTCCCAGGTCGAGCCGCCGACCGAGGTGGAGTCCACCCAGGTGGGGCGCAGTCCCAGGTACTCGGCGACCTCGACCGGTGCGAGGGTGCCGAGGCCCGCCGAGGCGAAGCCGTCGATGACCGAGCGCTCCAGCCCGGAATCGGCGAGCGCGCGGCGCGCGGCCTGCGCGTGCAGGGCGTAGGGGGTGGGGCCGTCCACCCGGCCGCAGTCCGAGAGGGCGACGCCCGCGACCGCGACCCGGCGGCGGGGCGCGGAGGTGGCTGCGGAGACAGCTAGGGGTCCAGGCATGGGCTGACGGTACAACTGACGGCGCGTCAGTTTCTAGTGGGTGATGCGGTCGCCGCCCCTCTGTGCATCTGCGCCCCTCCGGCCTAACATGACGGCCCGTCAGATCTGGGGAGGAGCCCGACGATGGACGCCGCCTTCACCGCGGAGCAGGAAGAGATACGCCGCACCCTGCGCGAAATCCTGGGCAAACGCTGCGGTCCGGACGAGGTCAAGGCCGCCGTCCGCACCGACACCGGATACGACCCGGAGCTGTGGCAGCGGCTCGCCGAACAGCTCGGGCTGCCGGGCATCGCCGTCGCCGAGGAGTACGGGGGCGTCGGCTGCGCCCCCGCCGATCTGGTCCTGGCCTGCGAGGAGACCGGGCGCGCCCTGCTCCCCTCGCCGCTGCTGGCCACCGCCGTGCTCGCCGCGCCGCTGGTCACCGCGCTGGGCAGCCCCGCCCAGCGCTCCGCCCTGCTGCCGGGCTTCGCCGCGGGCACGCTGACCGCCGCCCTCGCCGTCCCCGGCGCCGCGCTGTCCACGGCCCTGGGGCTCACGGCGGACAACACCGGCGGCGAGTGGGCGGGCGGCGGCCGGGCCGGCGGGGTGCAGGCCCGCCGCCCCGAGGGGGAGGAGGGGTGGCGCCTGTACGGGGAGGCCACCCAGGTCCTGGACGGGCACAGCGCGGGCGTCCTGCTGGTCGCCGCCCATGCCGGGGGCTTCGCCCGCAGCCGCGTCCTGCTGTTCCTCGTACGGGCGGACGCGCCCGGGCTCGTACGGTCCCGGCAGGCGGCCCTGGACGAGACCCGGCCGCAGGCGCGCGTCCAACTGCGCGACACCCCGGCGCAGTTGCTCGGGGGCGACCACGGCGACGGCGGTGACGGCGGCGTCCGCGGCGTCGGCGGATCCGGCGAAGGCGCGGACATCGCACGCGCCTTGGCCGCCACCGGGCGGGGCGCGGCCGCCGTGCTGGCCGCCGAGGCGGTCGGCGCGGCCGGGCAGGCGCTCGCGCGGACCGTGGAGTACGTGCGCCAGCGCGAACAGTTCGGTCGGGCCGTCGGCTCGTTCCAGGCGGTCAAGCACCGGCTGGCCGACCTGTACGTCCGCGTCCAGGCCGCCCGGTCGGCCGCCTACTACACCGCCTGGGACCCGGAACAGGGCGCACTCGCGCTCGCCCAGGCCCTGGAGGCGCTGCGCGTGACCGCGGGGGAGGCCATCCAGTTGCACGGCGGGATCGGCTTCACCTGGGAGCACGACGCCCACCTGTACTTCAAGCGCGCGGCGGCCGACGAGCTGCTCTTCGGGCCGGTCCACCGGCTGCGCGCGCACGCCGCAGACCGGGCCGGTCTCTTCGCCCCGCAGGGGCGGGCCACCGGCCCGGCGCCGAGCAGAGAAAGGGTGGCCGTCTGATGGCTCCCGGCGTCAAACTCATGCAGAAGGTCTCCTCGACCCTCCTCTTCGCCAAGATCGCACCGCACTTCATCCCCGCCATGGACAAGGCGGTGCACAAGCTGACGCGCGGCAAGGTGATCCTGAGCGCGCAGATGCTGCCCGGCGTGATCCTCACGGCGAAGGGCGCCAAGACGGGCGAACCGCGCACCACGCCGCTCGCGTGCATGCCGGAGCAGGACGGGGCGAGCTGGATCCTGATCGGCTCGAACTTCGGTCGCCCCGGCCATCCGGCCTGGACGGGGAACCTGATCAAGCACCCGGACGCCGACGTCAGCTGGAAGGGCCAGGACATCGCCGTACGGGCCCGTTTGCTCCAGGGCGAGGAGCGCGTGGCGGCGTGGCAGGCGGCGTTGAAGTTCTGGCCGCCGTACGCGGCGTACCAGGCGCGCATCGAGCGCGAGATCCGACTGTTCCGGCTGGAGCGTCGCTGATCGGGCCGGAGGAACGGGAGTTGGAGCGGTGACCGCCGGGGCGGCGGACCCTTGGGGGTCCGCCGCTACCGGGTGGGCTTCTTGCCGGTGATGCCGAGGTGGACGAGCAGCGCCAGGTTCGGCTTGAGCTCGGCCTGCTTCACGCCCCAGGTCTGGAACCCCTTCTGGTGCGAGGCCACCGCGGCGAGCATCGCGACCAGGGAACCGGCCATCGCGGCAGGGCTGACGTCCTTGTCGACCTTGCCCTTCGCCTGGAGCTCCTTCACCGATTCGGTGAGGGAGTTGGTGACCGAATTCAGGATCTTCATGCGGATCTTGTAGAAGCGCTTGTCGCCCTCGGCCGCGCCGAGGTCGACGACCCGCAGGATCGCGTCGTTGCGCCGCCAGAAGTCCAGGAAGCCCTCGACGAGTTCCTCCGCGGCGGCCCAGCCGGCCTTGCCGACCCAGGCCCGACCCTCGACGAGCGCGGTCAACTGGGCGCCCTCATTGGCCATTTGCTCGGCGATCTCCAGGACGGCACCTTCGACGTCCGGGAAGTACTGGTAGAAGGTCGCGGGGGAGGTGCCGGCCTTGCGGGCGACGTCGATCACCTTGACGTCGCGGTACGGCGAGGAGCTGAGCATCTCGCTGAGGCAGTCGAGCAGCTTCTGCCGCGTCGCCTGGCCGCGCCGACCGGCCACGCGGCCGTCGACGGTGCGTACTTGTCCTGTCATGCCGTCAGCTTACCGAGGGGTGATCGGCGCGCGATTCGGCCGCCTGCAAATGGGGTTACCGGTGCGTGGCCTGCGCGTACTGCGTCCAGGGGGCGGAATCCGGCCGCACCCCGGCCGTGCCCCCGCGGCCGCCTCCGCGCCGACCCGGGCACCCGGCCCGCCGCCCGCCCCGCGCCGTCCCCCGAATAGTCTTATCAACAGGCTGTGGACAAGTTGTCGGGGGGATCATGGCCGGAGGGGCAGACTGGCGCATGTGGTGCGAGACCGCATGACACCGTATGGCACCGCATGAAATCGGAAGGAAGAGGGTCCATGGCCGCATTCTCGGAGGGCACGCCCTGCTGGGTGGACGCCTCCCTTCCGGACGTCGAGGCGGGCAAGCGCTTCTACGGCGAACTCTTCGGCTGGACCTTCGGGGACAGCGCGGGCGCCGCCTACGGGCACTACACGCAGGCCTACCACCAGGGCCGCAACGTGGCCGCCCTCGCGCCCAAGCCCGACGGCCGGATGCCCACCGTCTGGGGCGTCTACCTGCACACCTCCGACGCCTACGCCGCCGCCTCCCGCATCCGCGCGGCGGGCGGGCAGCTGGTGACCGACCCGGTGGCCGTGGGCCCGTACGGCACGGCCGCGATGGCGGCCGACCCGGGCGGCGCGGTCTTCGGGCTCTGGCAGCCCGGCACCCACGACGGCTTCGAGGTCCAGCAGCAGCCGAACTCGTACTGCTGGACCGAGCTGTACACCCGGGCCCGCGACGCCGTGGACGTCTTCTACACCAACGTCTTCGGCTACGTCGCCGAGGACCAGGACGACGCGGGCACCGACTACCGCACCTGGTCCCCGCCCGGCAGCGTCCCCGGACCGGCCACCGCCGTCGTCGGGCGCAGCCTGATCACCGACGCCTTCCCCGAGGCCATGCCGGCACACTTCCTGGTGTACTTCGCCGTCCGGGACTGCGACGCGGCCGCCGCGACCGTACGCCGCCTGGGGGGCCGGATCACGGCCGACCCCTTCGACACCCCCTACGGCCGGATCGCGGTCGTCGCCGACAACCAGGGCGCCGTCTTCGCCCTCTTGGCGGAACCCGACGTTCAGCCGTGACCCGGGGGGCCGGGGGCGGGCCGCCGGGCGGCCGCGGGCGCGAAGTGTGACGTAGCCGGTGCCGGAGCCTCGGCGGAGCCAGGGCCCGGACCCGGCGCGGGCCTGACAGAATCGGCATGCGCGACCCCCGGGCGGGTGCCCGGGGAGTGAGACGCTGCACGGGGCCGGCGGGGACGCCGGCGGAAACGGGCCGTCGCAGGTCCGTACGGGGAGGTGTGAGGCGAGTGGTGGAACAGCTGACGCAGCACGACCCGAGACGGATCGGCCCCTTCGAGGTGCTGGGACGGCTCGGCGCCGGCGGCATGGGGCTGGTCTATCTCGCACGGTCGGCGTCCGGACGACGGGTCGCGATCAAGACCGTGCGCACCGAACTCGCCGAGGACCAGCTCTTCCGGGTGCGCTTCACGCGCGAGGTCGAGGCCGCGCGCGCCGTGTCCGGCTTCTACACCGCCGCCGTGGTCGACGCGGACCCGCGCGCCGCCGTCCCGTGGCTGGCCACCGCCTACGTGCCGGCGCCCTCCCTGGAGGAGATCGTCAACGAGTGCGGGCCGATGCCCGCCCAGGCCGTCCGCTGGCTGGCCGCCGGGATCGCCGAGGCGCTCCAGTCCATCCACGGGGCCGGCCTGGTCCACCGCGACCTGAAGCCGTCCAACGTGCTGGTCGTCGAGGACGGGCCGCGCGTGATCGACTTCGGCATCGCCAGCGGGGTCTCCAACACCCGTCTGACCATGACGAACGTCGCCGTCGGCACGCCCGCCTACATGTCGCCCGAGCAGGCCAAGGACTCGCGCAGCGTCAAGGGCGCCAGCGACGTCTTCTCGCTCGGCTCCACCCTGGTCTTCGCCGCCACCGGACACCCGCCCTACCACGGGGCCAATCCGGTCGAGACGGTCTTCATGCTGCTGCGCGAGGGACCGAACCTGGACGGGCTGCCGGACGAGCTGCGGCCGCTGATCGACTCGTGCATGCAGATGGACGCGCTGAACCGGCCGACCCCGGCCGACCTCCAGGCCCAGCTCGCCCCGCACCTCTTCGCCGTGGGCGAGGTCGGCGACGACAGCGGTACGGCCTCGGCCTGGCTGCCCCCGCGGGCCGTCGCGATGATCGAGACCCGGCGCGCGGTGGGCCACCGTACGCCCGGATCCGGTGCGGCGGCCCGCGGCGGCGCGGCCGGTGGACCCGGTCCCGGTCCCGGCGCGGGCGGCCGCGAATCCGCGGGCCGCGGCGCCGGTACCCACCAGCGCCGGACCACCCCGCCGCGCGGCTCCGACCCCTGGGCCGACCCGCGCACCGGGCAGGCCCCGCCGCCGCGCCCGGAGCACCCGCCGATGGCTCCGCTGCCGGGCGAGCCGGTGCGGCTCGGCGGTTCGCCGGTGCCGATCGGTCCCGGGCCGCGGGTGGCCGTGGCCGCGCTGGCGGCGGCCCCCGCGGGCGCCGACTCGGCCACGGGGTGGGTCCGCCCGCCCGGCGGCTCCGCGACCCCCTCCGGCGGGTCCGTCCCGCCCTCCCGGGTCTCCCCGGGCGCGCTCCCGGACACCGCCGGGGTGCCGCGCCCCGGCCCGGCGCCGGACAGCGGCCGCTGGCGGCCGTGGCGCTTCCGCATGTCCAACGAGGTCTGGGGCACCCCGACCGTCGCGGGCGAGCTGCTGTACGTCTCCTCCTTCGAGGTGCACGCCCTGGACGTGGCCAGCGGCCGCCGCCAGTTCAAGACCCGGGACGTCGCCTGGTCCATGGCCGTCTCCGACGGTCGCATCCACGCCTCGGACGGTCCCTCGCTCTACGCGCTGGACTCCGTCGACGGCTCCGAACGCTGGCGCCTGTCCACCGACGCCTGGGTGTACGCGCTGCGCGCCGACCGCGGCACGGTGGTCACCGCGACGCGCGGGGGCGGCGTACAGGCCTGGGAGGCCGCCAACGGCCAGAAGCTGTGGGAGCTGACCGGGGCCCAGAGCGACTTCGAGACCCCGGAGGGCGCTCCGGCGCTGCACGACGGCACGGTGTACGTCTGGCAGGACGCCCGGCTGCGCGCGCTGGACGCCCGTACGGGCCGCGAGTCCTGGTCGTACCCGATCGGTGACGCGGCCTCCTGCGGGAACGTCCCCGTGCGGGTCGCTCCGGCGGCCGACGGCAACGTGTACGTCGCGGCCGGCTCGCGGGTGCTGTCGGTGGACCGGGCCTCGGGCCGGGTCCGCTGGCACTTCGAGGCCCCCGCGGTCTTCATGGCCCCGCCCGCCTTCGCGCCGGGCCCGGCGGTGACGGGCGGCGGCGTGTACCTGGTGGACTACCTGGGCACCGTGTACGCGCTCGACGCCACCACCGGCGCGGACCGCTGGCGGATCGCCACCGAGCCGCGCCAGTCCCCGGACCCGGTGATCGTCGCGCACGGCAACGTCCACCTGGGCGCGGGCAGCGCGCTCTACACCCTGGACGCGGTCACCGGCACCCCGAAGTGGCGCTTCGCCGCGGGCGGCGAGATCACCGGGTCCCCGGCGGTCGCCGACGGCCGGGTGCACTTCGGCTCCGCGGACCACTGCCTGTACACGCTGGACGCGGCGGGCGGCCAGCTCCGCTGGAAGCTGGCCACCGGCGGGGAGATCACCGGCTCGCCGGTGGCGGAGGCGGGGGTGGTGTACGCGTGCAGCAAGGACCGCTGCGTGTACGCCCTGGACGCGGCGAAGGGGACGGGCACGCGCACGGGCGCCTGACCTGCACGGGTGAGGCACTGCGGCCCCGCCGGGTCGCGCACGGCACCGGGAGTGACAGGATGGACCCCATGAGCAACGTTTACTTCGACATCAACATCAACGGCGAGGCCGCTGGCCGCATCGTCTTCAACCTCTTCGACGAGGTCGTCCCGAAGACCGCCACGAACTTCCGCGAGCTGGCCACGGGCGTGCACGGCTACGGCTACGCGGGCTCGGGCTTCCACCGCGTCATCCCGCAGTTCATGCTGCAGGGCGGTGACTTCACCAACCACAACGGCACCGGTGGCAAGAGCATCTACGGCGAGAAGTTCGAGGACGAGAACTTCAAGCTGAAGCACGACCGCCCGTTCCTGCTGTCGATGGCGAACGCCGGCCGCAACACCAACGGCTCGCAGTTCTTCATCACGACCGTCGTCACCCCGTGGCTCGACGGCAAGCACGTCGTCTTCGGCGAGGTCGTCGAGGGTTCGGACCTGGTCGAGAAGATCGAGGCCCTGGGCTCCCAGTCCGGCGCCACCCGCGCCAAGATCGAGATCGCCGCTTCCGGCGTCGTCGAGAAGTAGTCAGTCCCCCGGAGGCCCCAGGCCCCCAGGCACGCCGGCCCCGCCCCCACCAGGGGGCGGGGCCGCCGCCGTATCGGGGCCGGGCCGCCGCCGGCGGCCCGTGCCGGGGTCAGGCGGAGAATTCCTCCGCGTCCCGCATGGGGGCGTTCCCCAGGCTGATGAAGGCCTCGGCCCGGTCGGCCCCCATGTAGTAGTTGCCCGTCTCGTGCACGCAGAAGAACCGTCCGCGCCCGTCCATCAGGACGGAGGACCCCTCGGACGTGTCGTAGCCGATGGGGAACAGTTCGACGCCGAGGAGGTCGGCGAGTGCGCGTACGTCGGCGGGATCGCCGGGCCACGTCTTCGCGGGCTCGAAGACGATCGAGTCGCCCCTGCGCGGGCAGATGACGAGGCGGAGCAGGCCGTGCTCCCGGAGGAAGGCGGTGGCCGGCTCCAGGGGGCACAGGTCGACGCCCTCGGCGCGGTATTCGGCGATCACCTCCGCGACCAGGTCGTCGGCCCGCCTTCCGATGTTCCGGCCGGGGAACCAGCCGTACCGGAGGAACCAGGCCTCGACGTCCTCAGGGGTCTTCAGTCTCGGCACGGCCGGCCCGCGCGGTGGTCGTGGCGGCTGACGGATTCCCGTACCGCGACCCGGGGCAGCGGCGAAGACCCCCGCCCGGCGCCGTCCCCGACGCGGGCGGCGGCGAGCCGGTCGGCCTCGGCCGTGCGGCGCGGAACCGGGTTCCGGCCGTGGCCGCGGAGCCGGGCCCCCGCCTCTCGCGGCGGCGCGGGCGGTCTCATGAGCACCGGCACGACTGGGTGCGGGTGGGGCCCGTCAGACAAAGTGGTCCTCCGCGTCCGCCGACGGCCCGCGCGGCGACCCGCCCTGCGCGCCGATCTGGCGGTCGAAGGCGGTGGCGCAGGCCGTGAAGAGGGCTGCCGGGCGTCCGATGGTGGCGCCCGGGCCCGCCGTCAGGGTCAGGCGCGGCGCCGGGGTGCCCGCCGTGCCCACGGTGACGGCGCACTCCAGCTGCCCGGGGGTCGGGGCGGCCGGTACGGAGAACGTCAGCTCGGCGCCCTGCGGGCGGAGGCCCGCGGCTTCCACGGCGGTCGCCACGGCTGCGGCCAGCGGATCGGCGCTGTCCTGGAGCGGGCCGGGGTGCAGGGGGAACGCCCGGTCGACCGCGAGTACGCCGACCCCGCGCAGGGTGGTGGCGCGCAGGCGGACCTCGCGCGCGGCGAAGGCGGCGTGCGCGTGCAGGACGTACACGGCGACCAGAGCGGCCCGCGCGGCGACACGGACCGGATCCGCGGCGTCGCCGTAGGCGCGGGCGTCGAGGTGCCACTCGCGGCGCCTGGCGGTCAGCCGTACGGGCGCGCGGCCCTCGGCCAGGGCGGTGAGCCCGTCGCGCACGGTCTCCCCGAGCAGCCGGGCGCCGCCGTGGTCCACGCAGAACAGTCGGCCCAGCTCGTCGACGCCGAGGAGGCCGTCGGCGTCGGTGCGCCCAAAGGGGAAGACGCGGAGGCCGACGGCCTGCGCGATCCGGCGCAGCGGCGCCGCGCCGTACCGGGCTTCCCCCGGGTCGACGAGGCATCCGGTGGGCGCGACGTCGACGCCCGGGCCGGTGGCCGCGATCCGGAGCCCGTGGAACTCGCGCAGCGCGCTCTCTGCCGCCGGGAACAGCTCCCACGGGCCGAGCGGGGCGGTGGCGAGGACGGCCAGCATCGCGGCCTGGCCGGCATCCCGGCCGGGTCGCCAGCCGGCGGCGGTCAGGGGCGCGGGAGCGGTGTCACCGGTCATGGATGATGTGGACGCCGAGGTGGTCGAGCAGCGCGGAACAGGAGCGGCAGACCTCGGCCTCCGTGCCGTGCTCGGGGTCGCCGTGGGGGCGGATCTTCCGGGCGACGATCGCGGCGCCGGCGAAGTGCGCCAGCGCCTCGTCGAGGGTGCCGGTGCGGCCGTCGGCGCGCTCGGCGTCGAGTGCGTACAACTGGTCCGACACCAGGGCCGATTCGGCGCAGTACCCGATGAACGGCTCGCGCTGCGCGGCCGGGAGCGCGTCGAAGAACCCCTGCACGGCGGGGTGCAGCTGCGGTTCGCCGTCGCCGCTGAGGTTGGTGTGGCTGACCACGGCCCCCCGCACGAGCAGCGAGGCGGCCACGCCGGGAATTCCGTCAGACAAAATAATCCTCCGCGTCCTGCAGCGGTCCGCGCAGCAGGCAGCTGACCGCCTCGTACTTGTCGTTTCCGGCGAAATAGCTTCCCGTGTGGTGCAGCAGGAAGAAGCGGTCCCTCTCGTCGACGAGGAGCATCGACCCGTCGAACGTCTCGTAGCCGACGGGGAACACCTTCACGCCCAGATTGCCGGCGAATTCGGCAACGTCCTCGCCGCTCTCCTCGTAGATCCAGTGCGGGGCGAGGACCAGTGTCGCCGTCGGTTCGCCCGGGATGGTGAGCTTGAGCAGGCCGTACTCCCTGAGGAATGCCACCGCCGTCGGGATCGGCTCCAGGGGAAATCCCTCGGCCGCGTACTTCTCGGTGACGACGCGCAGCAAAGCGGGCACCTCGTCGCCGATGTCCCGCCCCGGGTGCCAACCCACCTCGGTCAGCGCCGCCTCGACCTCGGCGGGTGTCAGTCTTGCCACTCCATCCTCCTGTTCAGTGGTGCGCGGTCACTCCGGCGAGGGGCAGCACTCTGCTGCAGGACCTGCAGGGCGGTTTGTAGTCCCCATGGAACAATTGCCCCTCCCCGGGGCGCAAGTCGCCGATCTGCAAGGAATAGACGAGTGAGCCGCGCATCGCTTCCTGGACCTGGGCGGGCGTGGTGATCTTCGTTCCCGTGGGATCGATCTGGTGCAGGCGGTCGGATATCAGCGAGATCTCCGCGCACTTGCCGTGACCCGTTCCCGTCGGTTGGTTCTCGGCGGTCAGGTCCCGTTCCACCTGGTCCAGGATCCCTTGCATCGCGGGGTGCGGATGCGTCGTCGAACCGCCGGTGGCGGTGCTGCTCGAATGCACCGTGAGCACGCCGTCGTGCAGGAGCGATCCGGCGCAGGCGGTCTTGAGCCGGTGCTTTCCGTCCGGATACGGGTTCGACTGCGGCTGGTTCTGCGCGTCGTCGGCGAGCCTCCTGGCCTCGTCGACCATGAGCCTGCGCTGGTCGGCCTCGGGCAGGTGGTCCACCTCCAGGACGTCCCGCCGGTGGTGCTTCATCTTTCCACTGGTCCGGCCGTGCCACGGGGGCTGCGGTTCCATCCGGCGGCCCTTGGGGCCGTCCTCGGAGGGCGGGCCGCCGTTGCCGCCGGTGGGGGGTTTGCCGCCGCCGTGGTCGTCGCGGCCGCCGCCGCCCTTGCCCTCGTGGACGCGGTCGCCCTTCTGGCGGTTGATGCGGTCGCGGATGGCGTCGTCGTTGTTCTTGTGGTCCGTGGAGATCTGTTTGACGGCCTTGGGGAGGGTCTGGCCGACGTGGTCGCCCATCGACTTGGTCGCCTTGGTGAGGGCGGTCATGGCCTTGTCGGCGATGGGGTCTATGGCCCGGGCGATGGAGTCGCGGCCGCGGGTGCGGCCGTGGTGGGACTTGGCCTTGGTGAGCTTGGTGGTGGTCTTGCCGTGGATGCTGGTGCTGACGGTGTTCAGTTGGCTGCCGGCGCGGTCGTGTTCGGCGTGGTCGATCTGGAGGTCGACCAGGCCCGTGCCGCCGCCCGCGCCGCCGCCGCCCGCGGAGGCGAGGTGCATGGCTTCCTTGCCGCCCTGGACCCCGCTGTCGAAGCCGTCCTGGCCGGCCTTCTTCGTCTGGCCGAGGTCGACGCCGTCCTGGAGGCCGATGGCCATGGCGCCGAGCTGCACGACCAGGTCGGCCGCCATCTCCTCCAGCGCCGAGACGGCGGGTTCCGTGAGCGCCGAGACGATGTAGCCGACGGCCTCCTCCACGCACTCCTTGATCAGGCGCTTGACGACCTCCTGGGTCGCGCGCATGGCGCCCGCGCCGATCAGGGCGGAGAGGCCGCCGGTGACGGGGATCAGCGAGATCGCGATCCCGGCTTCGGCGGCGAGGTAGCCGAGCTGGACGAGGGCGGCGAGCTTCATGCCCTCGACCGCCCCGGCGGCCATGTCCATCGCTCCGCCGATGGTGCGGGCGGCCCCGGCGATGTCCTTGAAGTGCTTGCCCTTGACGGTGTTCCAGTGGGCGTTGAGCGCCTCGATGGACTCGCCCTTGCCGGAGGACAGCAGCCGCTCGAAGTGGTTGTTGGCGAGCTGCCCGTCGTCCTCGAGGTCCTCCGCGAACTCCCGCAGCGCGTCCGCCATGTCGCGGTAGGCGTCCTCGTCGACATTGGGCCAGGCCACGCCGATGAGGTCCAGCAGCGTGTCCGCCCAGTCCGGCACGGTGACCGACATACCTCTCACTCCCCCCGTTGGCACGAACGTTCGCAGCGTGCGTGTGCGAATCAGGATGCCATGCGGGCCCGACAGGGAGTCACGGAGTGCCGGTCCGCGCCCAGTTGGCGGTGGGCGGTCACTCCCCGGCGGTGTCGAGGAGGATCCGCGCCAGTTCGAGGGGCCGGGAGGTCACCGCGCGGCAGTGCCAGCTCGGCGGCCTCGGTCAGGGTCGCGCCCGGGTGCGGCGTCTAGCCGTGAACGATCCGTGCGATCTGCTCCTCGGTGAGGCCGTGGCCCTCGAAGTGGGTCGCGGGCGCGATCGGCCAGAATCCCCCGTTCTCGGCGATCGATGCCCTCATCGCCGCACCGCCGTACGGCCAGGAGGCGATGAACGGTTCCCCATCGGCCGGAATGCTGGAGTCGACGAAGACCACGCGCGCCAGGCGCGCCCACGACCCCAGCCTCGCACCTGCAACCAGCACATAGTTCGCGATGGCCGCACCACAGCCAAGCGACCCCACGGCCGCTCCGGAAATTCTTCCGTCGCACGCCCTAGGTGCGGTCCGGGGGCGGGGGCCAAGCGGTGTTCGTCGGGGCGACCGGGGGGAGGTCGAGGGGTTCGTAGGGGGCCGGGGCGCGGGTTCTGCGGCGGGGGCGGCCGCGCATGACGGCCGTGGCCAGGATCAGGAGGGCGCCGCCGCCGAAGGCGTTCGCGACGCCCACGCCGAGGCCCGTGCCCTCACCGCCGACCGAGAGGCTGCCCACGGCCTGGCCCTGGCGGACCATCCACAGCACGGTGATGCCGATGACCACGAGCGCGGCGAGGCCCATGAGGACGCGCGAGCGCAGGACGACCGCGGCGAGAGTGATCAGGGCCGCGACGAGGAAGGCCAGCAGGATCGACGTCATGGCGCCGGACGTGGCGGTGGGGTCGATGCCGGAGCCGGAGAAGAGGTCGCTCAGGCGGTAGTCGCGCCCGTGCCGCCCGTCGTACCAGGCGCGGAAGGGGCTCCACACGGCCGCCGCCGCTCCGATGAGGCCCAGCAGGGAACCGATTGCGTTGCGGATCAATGCCCGGCCTCCGGGGAGTGGGGTGGGTCCTGATCCCCGACGCTACGTCGGGGCCGCCCGGCCCGCATGCCGGGACGCCGCCGTACGGCCCCGTATGCGGCACGTAAGTGCCTGGTAGCGTGACGCGCCGTCGTCCGGGGGAGGGAACGCGCCGTGTTGGCACGTCGTATGAGGTTCGGGGTCGTCGTGGTCGCCGTGGTGTGCGCGCTGACCGGGTTTTCGAGCGGGAAGCACAAGAGCAGCGGCGGGAGCGGGTGTTCCAGCTCGAAGTCCGGCCACCGCACCAGCACCTCCGGCGGTACCGGCGGCGGGTCCAGCAGCAGTGGCGGCTCGGGTTCGAACGGCACGGCGTCGCCCACGCCCAAGCCCAGCAAGTCCGGCCCGCCCGCCCACGCCGTCGTCGTCAGCTGCGCGGGGCCCGCCTCGGCCACGGCCACCGTCCGGGTGACCTCCGACGTCGACGTGACCCGTACGGTCACCGTCCCGGTGCTCAGCAGCGCCGAGGGCGTGAGCGGCGACGACTACGGCTCCGCCACCGTCACGCTCAAGGCGCGCGAGACCCGGACCGTCACCGTGCCGATGCGCACCCCCGGCGACGCGGCGAAGGTCCGCACCTGCCGGATCGGCACCGTCTCGTAACCGGGGCCCCACGGGCCCGGGATTCAGCGGACGCGGAAGTCCGTGGAGCGCGGGCGGGCGCCGAAGAGCTCGGCCTGCCGCTCCGGCGGCAGGTTGCCGAGCGCGATCAGATGGGGCGCCTGGGCCAGGGCCTGGGCCCGCGCGGCCTCCTTCGCCGCCCACAGCGCCCGTACCGTCCCCTGCACGGCCCCGGTCGGGAAGCCCGCCAGGGTCCGCGCGGAGCGCTCCGCCGCCGCCAGCAGCTCCGCGGGCTCCGCCAGCTCGGAGACCAGCCCGATCTCGTACGCGCGCTGCGCGGAGAGCCGTTCGGCCGTGCCCATCAGGGACATCCGGGCGACCTCCCCGAAGGGCATCCGCTGCGCCATGTAGATCGCCTCGTAGGCGCTGACCATGCCGTAGGCGGTGTGCGGGTCGAAGTACGTCGCGCTGGTCGAGGAGACGATGAACTCCGCCTCGCCCAGCAGGTAGAAGGCGCCGCCGCAGGCCATCCCGTTGACCGCCGCGACCACCGGCTTCCACAGGTCGTTGGCCTTGGGCCCGATCGCGATCATCGGGTCGTCGATGGAGTACGGGGACGCGGGCTGCGCCACCTCCACCGAGCGGTCGATGCCCGTACAGAAGGCGGCGTGCCCGGCGCCGGTCACCACCACCGCGCGCACGCCCTCGTCGAAGCGGAACTCCCGCCACAGGGCGGACAGTTCGGCGGCCGTATCCAGATCGACCGCGTTGTGCCGGTCCGGCCGGTCGAGGGTGACGACCGCGACGCCGGTCTTCTCGTCCCGCTCGACCCGTACGCTCACGACTTCTCCAGCAGCCAGCGCGGCACGCTCACGCCGTCCTGCACGGTGAACGCCACGTGGACCCTCGCCCCGATCCGCAGCCGCGCCGGGTCCAGGGAGTCCAGCGGGGCGTCGGGGGTCGTGACCAGGTTCCCGGCGAGCCGGATGCGGGGGTCCTCGGCCAGCCCGACCAGGATCACGTTGTACGGGGCCTGCGCGGCGTAGGCGGGCAGCAGCGGCGGATGGGGCCGGACGAAGGACCACACCCGGCCCCGGCCGCTCATCAGCCGCCACTCGCTCTCGAAGGACTGGCAGTGCGGGCAGCACGGGCGCGGCGGGAAGCGCAGCTCGCCGCAGCCGGGCGCGGCGCAGGCCTGGATGCGCAGCTCGCCCCGGGCGGCGTACTCCCAGAAGGGCGCGCCGTCCTCGTCGGGGACGGGCAGCAGCAGCCCCTCGGCGGCCGGGTCGGCGGCCGGGTCGGGGGCCGTGTCCGTGGTCGAGTTCGCGGTCGATTCCGTGGTCGAGTTCGTGCCCGGGGAGGGGGAAGCGTCCGCGGCGGCGGTGGTGGTCATGGGGCGGTCAGCTCCTCAGCAGGATCGCGGACGTCGGGACTCCCTCGCCCGCCGTCACCAGGCAGGTCGCGGCGTCCGGCACCTGGGCGGTGGAGATCCCGCGCAGTTGCTTGACGCCCTCGTTGATCAGGTTGAAGCCGTGGACGTAGGCCTCGCTGAGTCCGCCGCCACCGGTGTTGATGGGCAGGCGCCCGCCGATCTCCAGCGCCCCGCCCTCCGTGTAGGCGGCGCCCTCGCCGCGCTCGCAGAAGCCGTAGCCCTCCAGGGAGAGCGGGATGAGGGGGGTGAAGGCGTCGTAGATCTGCGCGACGTCCACGTCCTGGGGCCCGAAGTCGGCCTGCTTCCACAGGTGTCGGGCCGCCGTCCAGGCGGGGCCGGTCAGCGGGTCGTCGTTCCAGTAGTTGACCATCCCGTGGTGCTGGGCGGGCAGGCCCTGGGCCACGGAGTGGACGTAGACGGGCTTCTGGCGGCAGTCCCTGGCGCGTTCGGCGGAGACGATCACGCAGGCCAACGCCCCGTCGGTTTCGAGGCAGTTGTCGAAGAGGCAGAGCGGCTCGCTGATCATCCGCGCGGTCATGTAGCTTTCGCGGGTCATCGGGCGTTCGTACATCATCGCGGCCGGGTTCTGGTTGGCGCGGTTGCGGCAGGCCAGGGCCACGTTGAAGAGGTGGTCGCGGGTGGCGCCGTACTCGTGCATGTAGCGGCGGGCCAGCATGCCGATCTCGTCGGCCGGGCGCAGCAGGCCGAAGGGGCGGGTCCACTGGCCCGGGGTGGGCAGTTGGACGGCCGTGTTCTTCCAGGGGCGCGGGCCGGAGCCGCGCTTGCGCGAGCGCCAGGCGACGCCGACGCTCGCCTGCCCGGTGGCGACGGCGGCGGCGAGGTGGCCGACGGTGGCGCAGGAACCGCCGCCGCCGTAGCCGATCTTGGAGAAGAAGGTCACGTCGCCGGCGCCGATGGCCTTGGCGACCTCGACCTCGTCGGTCTCCTCCATCGTGTAGGAGGAGAAGGCGTCGACCTCGGAGGGGGCTATCCCCGCGTCGGCGAGTGCCGCCAAAATGGCGCGGCAGGCCAACTCCTTCTCGGTCTGCGGCAGTCGTTTGGCAAAGGGGGTCTGCCCGATGCCGACTATCGCCGTAGCGTCCTTGAGCGTTGCCGCCATCGCCACCTCCGGGGTGCGTCAGTACTGACAGCCGCGAAGGGTACAGCTAATCTGACGAACAGTCAGCTACTGGTTCACGGGCGACGACGACGGGTGAGGGGCGTGCGATGGGCGAGGAAGCGGAAGAGCACCTGCGCGACGGCGGGGACGAGGGCGGTCCCGGTGGTCCGGAGCTGCCCGGCGACCTGCGCGGTGACGTGCGCTGGGGCACCATCGGCGGGCTGGTCCGCGACGCCGCCGACCGGTTCGGCGCGCGGGAGGCCGTCGTCGACGGCCGGTCCCGGATCAGCTACGCGCAGCTCGGCGAGCGGGTCGAGCGCGCCGCGGCCGCCTGCATCGCCGCCGGTCTGGAGCCGGGCGACCGGGTCGCGGTCTGGGCCCCCAACACCCTGGAGTGGATCGTCTCCGCGCTCGGCGCGGTCTCGGCGGGCGCGGTGCTCGTGCCGCTGAACACCCGCTTCAAGGGCGCGGAAGCGGCGTACGTGCTCGAGCGCAGCCGGGCCCGGATGCTCTTCGTCACCGGCACCTTCCTCGGCACCTCCTACGTCGCCTCCCTGCGCCGCGCCGCCGCCGAGGGCCCCGGTCGCGGTCCGCTGCCCGGGCTGGCCCACCTGGAGCACGTCGTGGTCCTCGCCGACGACGCCCCCGAGTCCTTCCGCACCTGGAAGGACTTCCTGGCGGGCGGCGACGCCGTCACCGCGGACACCGTGCGGGCGCGCGCCGAGGCGGTGCGCCCCGACGCCCCCTCCGACATCATCTTCACCTCGGGCACCACCGGCAGCCCCAAGGGCGCGGTCATCACGCACGCCCAGACCCTGCGCTGCTACCAGGTGTGGAGCGAGCTGGCCGGGCTGCGCGAGGGCGACCGCTACCTGATCGTGAACCCGTTCTTCCACACCTTCGGCTACAAGGCGGGCATCATCGCCTGCCTGATGCGCGGGGCAACGATGGTGCCGCAACCCGTCTTCAACGTGGACACCGTCCTCGCCAACGTCGCCGCCGAGCGGATCTCCGTCCTGCCCGGTCCGCCCACCCTGCACCAGTCGATCCTCGACCACCCCTCCCGCGACCACCACGACCTCTCCGCGCTGCGCCTGGTGGTGACCGGCGCCGCCGTGGTCCCGCTGCGGCTGGTGGAACGGCTGCGCGGCGAGCTGCGGATCGCCACGGTCCTGACGGCCTACGGGCTCTCCGAGGCCAGCGGCATCGTGACCATGTGCCGCCGCGGCGACCCGGCCGAGACCATCGCGGCCACCTCGGGTCGGCCCATCCCCGGGACCGAGGTGATGATCGTCGACGCGGAGGGCGGCGCGCGGGCCGCGGGGGAGGCGGGCGAGGTCTGGGTCCGCGGGCACCACGTCATGCGGGGGTACTTCGAGGATCCCGGGGAGACCGCGCGGGCCATCACCCCCGAGGGCTGGCTGCGCACCGGTGACGTCGGGGTGCAGGACGCGGCGGGGAACCTGCGGATCACCGACCGGATCAAGGACATGTTCATCGTGGGCGGCTTCAACGCCTATCCGGCCGAGATCGAGCAACTCATCGGCCTGCACCCGGACATAGCGGATGTGGCGGTCATCGGCGTACCGGATCCCCGGCTGGGCGAGGTCGGCCGGGCGTACGCGGTGCGCCGACCCGGCTCGACGCTGACCGCGGACGACCTGATCGCCTGGTCGCGCCGGGAGATGGCGAACTACAAGGTGCCGCGGTCGGTGGAGTTCGTGGCGGACCTGCCGCGCAACGCGAGCGGCAAGGTGCTCAAGACGGAGCTGCGCGCCCGGTCGTGAACGGGCCGGCGGTCGCGCCCGGTCGTGGGCGCCGCCGCGCCGCGGCCGGGCGTCAGGCCGCCTTGCGGGCCAGGACGAGCCGCCAGTTCGGCCTGCCGTCGCGCGGGCGGCGTCCGAAGTGCTCCAGGGGCGCCGTCTCCACGGCGAAGCCGGCCGCCGCGAGGTCGGTGCGGACCGCGCCCAGCGGGAAGGTCCGGTAGTACATGACGAAGGGCGGCCGCCACACCGCGTTGCGCACCCGCATCGCCGCGTCGAAGCCGGCGGTGACCCACCAGGCCGCCGAGCCCGGGGCCGAGGGGGCCCCGATGGGGAAGGCGAAGAGCCCGCCGGGACGCAGCGCGCCGTGCACGGCGGCGAAGAGGGCGGGCCGCTCGGCGGGCAGGAAGTGCCCGAAGGCGCCGAAGCTGACGGCCAGGTCGTAGCAGTCCGCGAAGCCCGCGGGCAGGGCGAGGACGTCGGCCCGTACGAACTCGGGCGCGTCCGGACCGCCCCGGCCGGCCTCCCCTGCCCCGCCCGGGTGGGCGAGCCGGGCGCGCTCCAGCATCCCGCCGCTGAGGTCGACCCCGGTCACCCGGTCCCGGCACAGCCGCCGCAGCATCCCGGTCCCGGCCCCGGTGCCGCAGCACAGGTCCAGCCCGGCGCCGAAGGACCCCTCGTGCCGGGCGAGGGTCTCCTCGACGGCGTCGAGCATCCGGTCGGGGGTGCGGAAGGGGGTGTGGTCGAAGGTGGGTGCGAGCAGGTCGTAACCCCGCTCGACGGAGGACAGGGCCTGTACGGCCAGCTCGCGCACGCTCGGACCCTCGGTGGTGAACACCGGCTCAGCCTAACGCCGTAGGGACCGGCATTTCGGGTCCTTCGGCCCGCCCGGGAGCCCGCGGTGCGTGTCGTAGGGTGAAACAGACGACTTTGCCAATTCTTGAGGATTTCGTGGTGAATGCCATACGGACCGGGGTGGCGGCCCCGCGGTCGGCCGACCGCGCCCCGGCGGCCGGAAGTGCGCTGGAGAAGACCCTGCGGATCATGGAGGCGCTGGCCGCTCCCGGCGGCCCGCACCGGCTCGGATCGGTGGCCGCCTCCTCGGGCGTCCCCAAGTCCAGCACCTACCGGGTCCTGGTCTCCCTGGTCGAGCAGGGCTACGCCGTCACCGACGGCGAGGGCGGCTACGGCATGGGCCTCCAGCTGCGCACGCTCGCCGCCCAGGTCGGGGCCGACCGGCCCGAGGGCATCGTGCGGCTGCTGGAATTCCTCCAGCGCAGCACCGGCCAGTCGGTCCACCTCGCCCTCTACGACGGCGGGAGCGGCCTCACCTGCGTCCGCAAGGCCGAGAGCGACCGGGCCTTCCGCACCTCGACCCGCGTCGGTACGCGGCTGCCCCTGCACGCCAGCGCCATCGGCAAGGCCGTCCTGGCCCACCTGCCCGGCGCGGAGGTCGAGGCGCTCGCGCTCGCGACCGGGCTGGCGCCGATGACCCGGCGGACCATCACCACGGTGGAGCGCCTCGCGGACGAGCTGGTCGCGGTGCGGGCCCGCGGCTACGCGCTGGACCACGAGGAGAACGAGGTCTCCGTGCGCTGCATGGCCGCCCCGGTCTTCGACCGCGACGGCGCGCCCATCGGCGGGCTGGGCCTGAGCACGGTCACCTTCCTGACCTCGGGCGAGGAGCTGGAGGCGTACGCCCCGGCCCTGCTGGAGGCGGCGCGCGGCGTGGAACGGCTGCTCCAGCGGGGCTGACCGCCACGGCTCCCCGCGAGCCACCCGTACGACGGCCCGCCCGCCCGTACGACGGCCCGCCCGCCCGTACGACGGGTACGGCCGCCCGCGCGGATCCGGGTGCGGACACACGTACGCGGCGGCCGCGATGGCTCCCCCTCCGGGCCATCGCGACCGCCGTCCCCCGTACCTTCGTCAGCCCTTACCCGTGACCCCCTGTGACGGGTGAGGACCGGACGTGTGGGCGTCCCTACGGACGCGGCCCCGACGCGTGGTTGTCCATCGTGCGGAGTTCCTCGTCGGAGGCGTGGTTGTCGAGCGGCTTGGTGTCGGCGCCCGAGGCGTGGTTGTCCAGCGGCTTCGTCTCGCCACCGGAAGCGTGGTTGTCGAGCGGATTCAGCTCGCCGTCATCGGTCAGCGGCAGCAGGCCGGGCGCGGTCGGTGCCTTGGGTACGGCCGTCACGCTCGGCACGTTCGGCAGGGCGTTCTCGTTCGTCGTCATCGCGCACTCCTGATGATGGGTCGGGCCCGTTCGGCGATTCCCCCGCGACCGCCGAACGGGTGGTCCAGCCGACCCGCCTCCCCCGAAGCGACGAGTCGATGCACTCATGGTGGCGGGCGGCGATAAACGAACGATGAACGAGCCGTTCATCTCCGCCCGCCCCAGGTCAGGGCCGGGGCGTCCGCTGGCCGGATGTGTTCACGCGGCGATCGCCGACGCCAACAGTGCGCGCACTTCGGCCAGTTCGGAGGAGCCGAGCTGCTCGAACACGGACTCCGCGTCCCGCCAGCACACCCGCGCCCGGTCCGTCTGCCCCAGGCTGCGCAGCGCCTTGCCGAGCACCGTCAGCACGGTCGCCCGCCGCCACTCGCCGCCGATCCCGCGCAGCGCGATCGCCTGCTCGGCGTGCGAGGCCGCGAGCGTGGGACGGCGCGCGGCCAGGTGCGCCTCGGCGAGCCGGTAGTGGGTGACGCCCTCCCACAGGGGCTGCCGGTTCTCGTGGAAGAGCGACAGCGCCTCGGTGAGCTGGTCCTGGGCCTCCTGGAGCCGACCGGCCTGGGTCAGGGCGATGCCGAGCGCGTAGCGGCCGTTGGCGAGGCGCAGGCTCAGGCCCATCCGGTCGTAGATGGCGATGCCCTGCTGGGCCAGCTCTATGGCGCTGGGCAGTCGGCCGAGCTCCACGTGGATGCGGGAGAGGTTGCACAGGGCGGAGGCCTCGCCGACGTGGTTCCCGTCGGCGCGGAAGTTGTCGATGGCCTCCAGCAGGAAGCGCTCGCCGTCGGTGTAGCGGCCCTGGTGCAGCGCGATGATCCCGCGGTCGTTGGGCGCCCAGCAGCTGGGCAGCGGGTCTCCGGCGGCCTTGGCCAGGGCGTGGGCCTGGCGGGCCTCGCCGTCGGCCGCGGTGAAGCGGCCCGCGATCAGGTGGACGGTGGTGAGGGTGGTGCGGGCCCGTCCCTCGGCGCGCGGGTCGCCGGCGGCCCGGGCCGCGTCGCGGACGGCGCCGGCCGTGGATTCGTACTGCTTGGAGTTGGCCCCGGATTCGGCGAGGTCCTTCGCCGCCCACAGGAGGTCCACGGCGCGCCGCAGTACGTCGTCGGGCGCGCCGCCCGGCGCCGCGGGGGGCGCGCTGCGGGCGGCGGTCTGGCGCACGCACGCGAGGACGGTGTCGGCCTCGGCGTAGAGCCAGTCCAGGGCGGCGCGCGGGTCGGCGAAGTCCCGCCCCGGGTACCGGGTCGGGGACAGGTGGGCCACCAGGCGGTCGCCGGGGCGCTCCAGCGCGTACACGCGGGAGGCGGTGGCGAGGTAGAAGTCGAGGAGCCGGTCCAGGGCGGCGGTCCGCTCGCTCGCGGGCTGCTCGTCGCGTTCGGCGCACGCACGCGCGTAGAGGCGTACGAGGTCGTGGAAGCGGTAGCGGCCGGGCGCGGCGGATTCCAGCAGGGAGCAGTCGACTAAGGCTTCGAGGAGGTCCTCGGTGTCGTGCTCGCTGCGGTCCAGCACGGCGGCCGCGGCGCACAGCGAGATGTCGGGGCCGTCGGCGAGGCCCAGCAGCCGGAAGGCGCGCTGCTGGGCGGGCTCCAGCTGGCCGTAGCCCAGCTCGAAGGTGGCCTTCACGGCGAGGTCGCCGGCCTGGAGCTCGTCCAGGCGGCGGCGTTCGTCGGCGAGCTTCGCGGCGAGGACGGAGACGGTCCAGGTGCGGCGGGCGGCGAGCCGGGAGGCGGCGATGCGGATGGCCAGCGGCAGGAACCCGCAGGCGCCGACCACGTCGAGAGCGGCCTGGCGCTCGGCGCCGACCCGCTCGGCGCCGACGATCCGGGTGAAGAGGAGCAGGGCCTCGTCGGGGCTCATCACGTCCAGGTCGACGAGGTGGGCCCCGGCCAGCCCGGCCATCCGCACCCGGCTGGTGACCAGGGCGGCGCAGCCCGCCGTCCCGGGGAGCAGGGGGCGCACCTGGGCGGCGTCGCGCGCGTTGTCGAGGAGGACCAGGACGCGGCGGTCGTCGAGGGTGGAGCGGTAGAGCGCGGCCCGTTCGGCGGGGGAGTCGGGGATGCGGGCGTCGGGGGTGCCCAGCGCCCGCAGGAAGGCGCCGAGGACGGCCTCGGGCTCGACGGGGCGGGCCTCGGTGCCCTGGAGGTCGACGTAGAGCTGTCCGTCGGGGAAGTGCGGGCGGGCGGCGTGCGCGACGTGCACGGCGAGGGTGGTCTTGCCGACGCCGCCGATGCCGGCGAGCGCGGAGACGGCCATGACCTGGCCGTCGGCTCCGGCGAGCACCCGGCTCAGCTCGGTGACGAAGGTGGCGCGGCCGGTGAAGTCGGGCACGGTGGCGGGCAGTTGTGCCGGGCGGATCTGGACCGGGGTGGCGGTCGGGGCCGGGTCGGCGGCGACGGCGAGTTCGGCGTCGGCGCGCAGGATCCGCTGCTGGAGGGCGGCGAGTTCGGGGCGGGGGTCGACGCCCAGTTCGTCGGCGAGGAGGCGGCGGGTGTCGGCGTAGACGGCGAGGGCCTCGGCCTGGCGCCCGCTGCGGTAGAGGGCGAGCATGAGCAGCTCGCGCAGGCGTTCGCGCAGCGGGTGCGCGGCGGTGAGCGCGGTCAGTTCGGAGACGGCCTCGGCGTGGTGGCCGATGTCGAGGTCGAGGTCGAGGCGGGTCTCCAGCAGCTGGAGGCGCCATTCGCCGAGCCGGACGCGCTCGGTCTCGGCGTAGGGCCCGGGCACCCCGGCCAGCGGCTCGCCGTCCCACAGGTCCAGCGCGCGGGCCAGCAGGGTCCGGGCGAGGGCGCGGTCACCGGCGGCGCGGGCCTTGTCGGCGTCCGCGGTGAGGGAGCGGGCGACGCCGAGGTCGAGGGCGGCGGCGGAGCCGAGCCGGATGGCGTACCCGCCGGACTCGCTGACGAGCAGGCCGGTGTCGAGCACCTTGCGCAGCCGGGAGGCGTAGGTCCGTACGGCCGCCAGGGCCTGCGGCGGCGGGTCCTCGCCCCAGATCGCGTCGATCAGCTCGGGGGCGGTGGCGGTGCGGCCGTCGCGCAGCAACAGGGCGGCGAGCAGCGCGCGTTGTTGCGGGCTGCCGGAGGACAGCGGCTCGCTGCCGCGCCAGGCGCGGATGGGGCCGAGCACGGCGAACCGGGAATCGGCCGTGGGGGCCGTGGGGACCGTGGGCCCGGGTGGGGCCTTCGGGGCCTTCGTGGCCTCCGGGATCGGCGCGGTGGGCGCCGGGTCCCGTTCCGGTTCGGCGGGAGCGGGGGGCGGGACGGCGGATCGGGCTGCCGCGGAGCCGGGTCGGGCCGCTTCGGGGTGGTTCCGCTGGTGCGGGATGGCCGGTATGCCCTGCATCTCTCGTCCCCCCTGCCTTCCGTCGGTGTGGTGGCCAGTCTGCCCTGTCTTGCGGTGAGACGTCAGTCCGCGGTGGACCGATCGCCGTCCAACTAGCTGACGCATCGTCAGATCGGCGCTACCGTGGGGGTCATGGAGACCTTCCCGAAGATCATCTCGGTGGACGACCACACGGTTGAGCCCCCCCACGTCTGGCGGGACCGGCTCCCGTCCAGGTACCACGACGTCGGCCCCCGCGTCGTACGCGCCCCCTTGAAGGAAATGACCTTCCTGGGCGGCAAGTTCGCGCCGGTCATGGGCGCCAAGGGCGACGACGGGCCGATCGGCGACTGGTGGGTCTACGAGGACCTGCACCGGCCGCTGACCCGGTTGGACACGGCGGTCGGGTACGACCGCGACGAGATCAAGCTGGAAGTCATCACCTACGAGCAGATGCGCCCGGGGTCCTTCTCGGTTCCCGAGCGCCTCGCCGACATGGACGTCAACCACGTCCAGTCGGCCCTGTGCTTCCCCACCTTCCCGCGGTTCTGCGGGCAGACCTTCACCGAGGCCAAGGACCGTGAGCTGGGGCTGCTCGGCGTGCGGGCCTACAACGACTGGATGGTGGAGGAGTGGTGCGGCCCGCTCGCGCAGGGCCGGCTGATCCCGCTCACCCTCATCCCGCTGTGGGACCCGCGGCTCGCCGCCGCCGAGGTCCGGCGCAACGCGGCGCGCGGCGTGCGGGCGGTCGCCTTCTCCGAGATACCGCCGCACCTGGGCCTGCCGTCCATTCACACGGACGAGTGGGACCCCTTCCTGCAGGCGTGCGACGAGACCGGCACGGTCATCGCCATGCACATCGGCTCCTCGTCGAGGATGCCGTCGACCTCGGCGGACGCCCCGCCCGCCGTCGGCTCCACCATCACCTTCGCCAACTGCTGCTTCTCGATGGTCGACTGGCTGATGAGCGGCAAGTTCGAGCGCTTCCCCAACCTGAAGATCATGTACGCGGAGGGCCAGATCGGCTGGATCCCCTACATCCTGGAGCGCGCGAACGTGGTCTGGGAGGAGAACCGGGGCTGGGGCGGCGTCGCCGACAAGGTGCTGCGGCCGCCGTCGGAACTCTTCGCCGAGCACGTCTTCGGCTGCTTCTTCGACGACGCCTTCGGACTGAAGAACCTGGACTCGATCGGGGTCGCCAACGTCCTGTACGAGACGGACTACCCCCACTCGGACTCGACCTGGCCGAAGTCCCGCGAGGTCGGCGAGGCCCAGATGGGCCACCTCGCCCCGGACGTGGTCGACCGCATAGTCCGCGGCAACGCGATCGACCTGCTGGGGCTGACCCCGGAAGGGCTGTGGGCGGGGTAGGGGTGGTGGGCGGTGCCGCGCGGGGCGGCCGACCGACCGTCACCCGGGCGGCCCCGCGGCATCCCGGCGAGGCGTCAACCCTCCTGCTCCGGAAGTGAGATGGTGGGGCCCGGGGCTCCACCAACGAAGTACCCCTTGCGGTCGTGTTGACCTCAGGGCATGCTTCGCCGGAGCAAAGAGGGAGGAGCGGCTGTGGTGGACAAGCGGACCGTGGTGACGGTGGTGCTGTGCGCGGTGGCGGCGCTCGGTGCCTCCGCGGCCATGACCGAAGTGGTACCGGCCCCCGGGGCCGAGCCGTCCGTACAGGTCAAGGCCGCGCCCGCACCCAAGCGTCCGACCCCCTCGTCGTCGCGATCGCAATCGTCCACGCAGCCACAGCTGACCACTCCGGCCCCGGGCGGCTCATCCGCACCCTCCGCCTCGGGGAAGCCCGCGCCCTCGTCCCCGCCCGGCAAGCCCACGGCCATCGCCGGGGCGCTGTTCACCGGCGGGCTGGACGGCGACCACTTCTGCACGGCGACCGTGGTGCACAGCGCGGGCCGCAACATGATCGTCACGGCCGGGCACTGCCTGGTCGAGGGGGACCAGGGCGACGCCGGTCCGGTCTTCGCACCCGCGTACGCGAACGGGGCGGCCCCGTACGGCACCTGGAAGATCGAGAAGGTCTTCGAGGACGCGCGCTGGTCCGACGGCAACGACGACGCCTTCGACCTCGCCTTCGCCCGGCTCGCCCCGGACTCCGCGGGCCGCGACGTCGAGGACGTCACCGGCGCCGCGACCCTCGACGTCTCCGGCCGGTCGGCCGAGGAGGTCACCGTCACCGGCTACCCCGCCGACCGCAAGGTGCCCCGCACCTGCACGGCCGTCACGATCCGGGACAGCCCCACCGAGCAGCGCTTCGACTGCGCGGACTTCCCCGGCGGCACGAGCGGCAGCGCCTGGATCGCCCGCGACGGAAAGATCATCGGCATCCTGACCGGCGGCGACACCGACGACGTCTCGACCAGCACCGTCTTCGGCGACTGGGCCGGCGCCCTCTACGCGAAGGCCACCGCCCCCAAGGCGTGACCGGCCCGGGGTGATGCGGGAAGGCCTAGGGGGTGACCTGCTCCACCAGCCCCATGTGGACCGGGCCGCTCGTCGGTTCGGCGGCCAGGAGGGTCGGGAGCAGCGGGGGCCACAGGGGTTCGCCGAGGGCGGCGAGGGCCCGCGGGGAGAGCCACTGCCAGTGGGCGGCCGGGTCCTCCGGGACGGGGTCGCGGTGCGGGCCGGTGGTGAGGTAGATGTGCTCGTGCTGGCGGACCGGGATGCCCTGGTGGGTGAAGTCGTGCTCCCACGTGCACAGCAGCCGCTGCGGGGCGAGGTCCGTCCAGCCCGTCTCCTCGCGCAGCTCGCGCCGCACGCACTCCTCGGGGCTCTCGCCGGGATCGATCCCGCCGCCGGGCGGCAGCCAGTGGATCCCGACCTCCACGTTGTTCTCGCGGAAGAGGAAGACGGATCCGTCGGGGGAGAGGACGACAATTCTCGCGGCCTGCCGTGGAGTTCTCATCAGATCAATGTACGACGGGACCCCGTGCGGGCCGTAGGGGTGTGCACGCACCCCCACGACCCGACCCGCGGTCCGCCCCCGGCCACGGCCTACGCGGCCTGCAGCGCCAGCGTCGGGGACAGCCGGGCCGCCCGCACCGCCGGGTAGAGGCCCGCGACCGTACCGATCACCAGCGTCGCGCCGAAGCCGCCCGTGACCGCCCACAGCGGGACCACCCAGGGCAGGTCCCCGGCCCGGGCGTAGACCAGGGTCGCGATCGCGCCGAGCGCGATGCCCGCCAGCCCGCCGAGCCCCGACAGCAGCAGGGACTCCGTCACGAACTGCACCCGGATCTGGCCCTTGGTCGCGCCCAGGGAGCGCCGCAGCCCGATCTCGTGCCGTCGCTCCAGCACCGAGATGATCATCGTGTTGGCCACGCCGACCCCGCCCACCAGCAGGGCGATGCCGCCCAGGCCGAGCAGGAGGGTGCTGAAGGCGCCTTCGGTGGCCGCCTTCGCCTGGAGCGCCGCCGAGGGGTCCGTCACGGCGACCGCGCTCGGGGTGGCCGGGTTGGCGGTCCTGCCCATGAGACCGCGGACCGCCTGCACGCGGTCGTCCGTCGAACGCTCGTAGATGGAGGTGGGGTGGCCGTCGAAGCCGAGCAGGTCCTGCGCGGCCTGCCAGCCGATCAGCGCCGAGCGCTCGATCTCCGGCGCGAGCGGGATCGGGTCCAGGACGCCGATGACGGTGAAGTACTGGCCGCCGATGAAGACCTGGCCGCCCGGCCGGGTGATGCCGAGGCGTTCGGCCGTGACGTGCCCGAGGACGACGGAGGGGTAGCGGCCCGTCGCCTCGTTGAGCCAGGTGCCGCTGCGCATCCGCGCGCGCAGCGTCTTGAGCAGGTCGTCCTTGGCGGCCTTGAGGGCGATGCCGCCCGTGTCCTCCGCGGGGATGTTCTCGCTGCGGCGGACCGACTCCTTCACGTCGCCCGTCGTACCGACCGATTCGACCCCGTCGATCCGGGCGATCATGCCCGGGGCCTCCTTCGGGAGCCGGGTGTCCTGCCCGGAGAACATCGACGGCGCCGGGGTGGCCACCATCATGTTCGTCCCGAGCTTGTCGAGCTCCTGGAGCAGCTTGGCCTGGCTGGACGAGGAGATGCCGACCACGGCGATCATCGTCGCGATGCCGATCGCGATGCCGAGCGCGGAGAGGAACACGCGCATGGGGCGGGAGCGCAGCCCCGCCGATCCGACGTGCAGGACGTCCCGGGGCCCCAGGCGCGGGGGCGACAGCTTGCGGGCGCGGGACTTCGTACGGGCCCCCATCACGCCACCCCCGCCGCGCCGGTGCGGGTGGCGCCCGCGTTCCACACGTCCGCCACGACCTCGCCGTCGCGGATGCGGACCTGCCGGGGCAGGCTCGCCGCGATCTCGTTGTCGTGGGTGATCACGGCGATGGTGGCCCCGTCCCGGTTGAGCTCGTGCAGCAGTTCCATCACCGATTCGCCGGACGCGGTGTCGAGGGCGCCCGTCGGTTCGTCGGCGAGCAGGAGGTCCGGCTCGCCCGCGACCGCGCGGGCGATCGCCACGCGTTGCTTCTGGCCGCCGGACAGTTCGTGCGGCCGGTGGTCCATGCGGTCGCCGAGGCCGACGCGTTCCAGTGCGCGCTCCGCCCGGCGCCCGCGCTCGGCCCGGGAGAGGCCGGAGTACAGCAGTCCCTCGGCGACGTTGGCCCGGGCGCTGATGCCCGGCACCAGGTGGAAGGACTGGAAGACGAAGCCGACGTGGCGCGAGCGCAGGGCCGACAGCGACCGGTCGGAGAGGGTGGCGATGTCGTACCCGGCGATGGCGACGCGTCCGGCGGTCGGCCGGTCCAGCGTCCCCACGATGTGCAGCAGGGTGGACTTCCCCGAGCCCGACGGCCCGACGATGGCGAGGAGCTCGCCGCTCAGGACGGTGAGGTCGACCCCGCGCAGGGCCGCGACCCCGCCGGGGTACTCCTTGGTGACGCCGGTCAGCTCGACGACCGGGTGGGCGTACCGGGCGTCCGGGCCGACGTCCCGCCGGTCGGCGTCCCGGTCGGCGGCGTCCCGCTCGGCGCCCGGATCCCCGTCGGGGAAGGCGAGGGCGATCGGGAGCGTGTGCTCGGTGGGGTGCACGGGGTGCGCCGGGTCGGTCGGGTGCGCGGGGTCGTTCGGGTGCGATGGGTCGTTCGGGTTCGAGGGGTCGGTCATGATGCGGGGACTCCCACGTGCATGCCCTCCTTGAGGGCGTCCCCCTTCACCTCGACCCGGCCCTTGCCGAACATGCCCAGCTCGACCTTGACCTCGCGGACCTTGCCGTTCTCGACGACCTGGACGCCGAAGCCGCCTTCGGCCAGGGCGAGGAGCGAGTTGACCGGTACCGAGAGGACGCCCTTGCGGACCTCGCCGGTCAGGTTCACCGAGACCGGTGCCTGGTCGGCGCCCTTGGCCCCGGCGGCGTTGTCGAGGGTGACCTCGACCTGCACCTTCGGCTTCTTGTCCCCGCCGCCGCCGCCCCCGCCGCCCGTGGGCGGATCGTCGGGGTTGGCGGTGCTGCCCACCGACTCGATCTTGCCGTCGGCGGTGCCGCCACCGGGCAGGCCCACGCTCACCGGGTCGCCGGTCTTGACCGCGCCCGCCTTGGCCACGTCGAGCTGGAAGCGGACCATGCGCTCGGTGCCGGTCAGGGTCATGACGGGCTTGCCGGACCCCGCCTCGTCGCCGACCGCCATGTCGTTCTTCTGGACGCGCTGCGGACCGGAGGCGAAGGCGATGTCCTCCTTGCCGATCTCGCCCGTCTCCTTGAGGCCGTGGGACTTCTGCCAGCGCTTGACGCCGGTGGCCGTGCCGTCGGTGAAGGTGCCGTCCGAGGGGTCCAGGCCGACGCCGAAGCCGAGGGCCTGGAGGTTGCGCTTGAGCTGCTTGACGTCGTCGCCCTTGTCCCCGCTCTTCATGGTCCGGTAGACGGGGGTGGTGCCGTACATGAGGCGCACCGCCTTGCCGTTGACCTCGTAGAGCTTGCCGTCGCGCTCGATCGAGGAGCCGGCGGGCGCGACCCAGGTCAAGGTCGCGGAGCCGCCGGAGCCGCCCTGGGGAGACCCGGAGCCGCCGCCGGATCCGGACGCGGAGCCGCCGCCCGAGCCGCTACCGCCCGCACCCGTACCCGCACCCGCACCCGCACCCGCCGCGCTGAGCTTGCGCTCCTTCGCGTACCCGAGCGTGCCGTCCACCTTGAGCCCGGAGCTCAGGTCGCCGCGCGTGACCGGCGCCGTCGCGCCCGGCAGCCCGTCCGAGCGCTGCTGCTTCGCGTCCTTGCCGTCCGTCCCGGCCTGCGCGACGACGGCGTACCCGCCGCCCGACACCGCCAGGACGACGGCCACCGACCCCAGGACCCACTTGCCGCGTCGACTCACTTCTCGGCGCTGCACTTGTTCATCTGGGCCATGAAGGCGTCCTTGTCGACACCGTCCGGGATCGTCGTCCCGGTCATCGCGTTGCCGTTGAACTCCGGGTCCTTCATGTCGAAGCCGTGGTCCCGCATGCACTTGGCCGTCTTCAGCGCCTGGTCCTTGGTCGCCTGCGGGACCTCGCCGCCGCCGCCCGGGGCCTGGATCCCGCACTTCTCGAAGGCCTTCTTCAACGCCTCGGAATCCTGGGAGCCGCCGCCCAGGGTCATGCCCCGCGGGTCCTCGCCGGCCTTCGGGTCGGGGGCGTCTATGCCGTTGTCGCGCAGGCACTTGCGCGTCTTGAGCGCCTTGTCGGCGTCCGCGCCGCTGTTGCCGCCACCGCCCGAGGCGGAGTTCGACGACTCCTTCTTGTCGTCCTTCTTGCCGTCCGAGCCGCCGACACCGCCCGCGCACGCGGTGACGAAGAGGGCCATCCCGGTGAGGAGCGCGGCCGTGGTCATGGTCGTGGATTGCTTCATGCGCCGAAGCGTGCGCGAGAGGGGGGTTTCGCTTCTCTAAGGCTCCGCGCTTACAACGGCGAAATGTCGCTCTCGGGTAAAGAGGACACCATGCGAGTTCTGGTGGTGGAGGACGAGGAGTTCCTCCGGGAGATGATCGCCGAGGGGCTGCGCCGCGACGCGCTGGCCGTGGACGAGGCGAGCGACGGCCTGGAGGCCCTGCGGCGGCTGCGCCTGGGCGAGTACGACGTCCTGGTCCTGGACCGGGACCTGCCCGGGCTGCACGGCGACGAGGTGTGCCGCCAGGTGGTCCGCGAGCGCCTGCTCACCCGGGTCCTGATGCTCACCGCCTCCGGCACGGTCCGCGACCGGGTCGAGGGCCTGGGGCTGGGCGCCGACGACTACCTGACCAAGCCCTTCGCCTACGACGAGCTGCTCGCCCGGGTCCTCGCCCTGGGCCGGCGCGCCCGCCCCGCGCTGCCGCCCGTCCTGGAGGCCGCCGGGATCGCGCTGGACACGGCGCGGCGCAGCGCGGTCCGCGACGGGCACCGGCTCGCGCTGTCGCGCAAGGAGTTCGCGGTGCTGGAGACGCTGCTGCGGGCGGAGGGGGCGGTGATCAGCAACGAGGACCTGATCGAGCAGGTGTGGGAGGCGGACACCAGCTACAGCACGAACGCGGTGCGGGTGACGCTCAGCAAGCTGCGGGCCAAGCTGGGGGAGCCGTCGCTGATCGAGACGGTGCCGGGCGCGGGCTACCGGATCGCGCGGTGAGCCGCTCCCCCTGGGCCCGGCTGCTGCCCCGCGGCGAGCGGGCCCGGCTGACCACGCTGTACGGCTCGCTGCTGGTGCTCGCGGGCGGCGGTCTCGTGGCGCTGCTGAACGTGCTCGTGCGCCAGGGCCTCTTCCGCCGCATCAACCAGGCCGTCACCACCTACGTCCCGGCGCTCAACCAGACCCAGGTGCTCCAGGAGGGGCAGCACGTCCCCGTGCCCGCGCAACGGCCGCCCGGCCAGGTGCTGCCCTCCTCGCCGGACCAGGTGGCGGTGTACACGGCCACGCGCAACCTCAGCAGCGCCGCCGAGCAGGCCGCCCTGCACGAGCTGCTGACCGTGTCGCTCGTCGCGCTCGCGGTCTTCGCCGCGCTGTCGATCTGGCTGGCCTGGTGGATGTCGGGGCGGGTGCTGCGGCCCGTCGGGGTGATCACCGAGACGGCCCGGCGGCTGTCCGGGGAGAACCTGCACGAGCGGATCGGCCTGGACGCCCCGCCGGGGGAGCTCAAGCGGCTCGCGGACACCTTCGACGGGATGCTCGACCGGATGCAGGACCTGGTCGGCGCGCAGCGGCGGTTCGCGGCGAACGCCGCCCACGAGCTGCGCACCCCGCTCGCCGTGCAGCGGGCGGCGGCGGAGATCGGGCTGGCCGGGGATCCGGATCCGCAGAAGGTCGCCCGGATCCGGGACAAGCTGATCGGGGTCGCGGATTCCAGCGAGCACCTCATCGAGTCGCTGCTGCTGCTCGCGGTGTCCGAGGAGGGGCTGGAGGGCACGGAGACGGTGGACCTCGCGGCGCTGGCGGCGGCGGAACTCTCCGCGGTGGAGCCGTCGGCCGCCGAGTGGTCGCCCGGCGCGGGGGCGGACGGCGCGCGGGCGGGGACCAGGGGCGCGACCGGGCTGCTGGTCGAGCGGGAGCTGGCGCCGCTGCTCGTGAAGGGGGACCGGCTGCTGCTCGGCCACCTGGTCCGCAATCTGCTGGCCAACGCGGTCCGGCACAACCGCCCCGGCGGCCGGATCACCCTGCGCACCTCCGCGGGCGGGGTGCTGACGGTCTCGAACACCGGCCCGGTGATCCCGCCCGAGGACGTGGCCCGGCTGATGGAGCCGTTCCGGCGGCGCGCGGAGCGCCGACACACGGCGGGGGAGGGCGCCGGGCTGGGGCTCTCGATCGTCGCCTCGATCGCGCGGGCGCACGGCGCGGAGCTGGCGGCCGCGGCCAACCCGGCTCCGGACGGCGGTCTGACGATCAGCGTCCGCTTCCCTGCGACCGGCCCGGCGCAGGGCCCCGCGCCGGGCCCACCCGGGGGACCGCCGCGGAGCCGCCCGTAGGGTGTGGCGACATGAGCGCTGAGATCACCGTCTACTGGCGGCCCGGGTGCGTGTTCTGCATGAAGCTGTGGCTCAAGATGCGGCTGACCGGGACCCGTTACCGCCCCGTCAACATATGGCGCGACCCGGAGGCGGCGGCCTTCGTCCGCAGCGTCGCGGACGGCAACGAGACGGTTCCCACGGTCCGCGTCCGCAGCGCCACCGGCACGGAACGGACCATGGTGAACCCCCGTCTGAGCGAGGTCCGCCGGGCCCTGACGGGCTGACGCCCCGGATGATCACTGGTTGACCGGTGAAGGGAATCGGGGGCCGGCTGTGTACGGTCGAACGCATGAGCAAGCACGCCCGACCCCGCACCGCGCCCCGCACCCGCACCCGTACCCGGTCCTCCCGATCCTCCCGGAGCCTGGTCGTGGCCGCCGCCCTCGGGCTGTTGACGTGCTCGGCGGGGTGGGCGTACGCCGTGCACGACCGGGGCGACCGGGAGCGGCGCACGGAGGCGGCGCTGGACGCGCACGCGCGCGCCGGCGGGGACGGCAAGGACGGTACGGGCGCCGGGGCGCGGGCCGCCCGGGGCGGTGAGCGGGAGGACCTGAGCGGCCTGCCGGGCGTCAGCGACGCGACCCGGGCCAGGATTCCGGCCGACGCGCGCCAGTTGGTCCTGGTGACCGGCAAGGCCAAGGACTCCTCGGAGGGCACCGCCGCGCTCTACACCCGCGCGCAGGCGGGCGGGCGCTGGTCGCCGGTGGGCAGCTGGCCCGCCCGCAACGGCGCCAAGGGGTGGTCCACGGAGCGCACGTACGGCGATCTGACCTCGCCGCAGGGCGTGTTCTCGCTCACCGACGCGGGCGGGCTGCTCTCCGCCCCGCCCGGCACCCGGCTCCCGTACGACAAGGACAGCTCCTTCGTCCCCTCGGGGCGCGGCGTCAACGGCGAGTCGCTGGCCGGGTCCTTCGACTACGTGGTCGCGGTCGACTTCAACCGCAAGAAGGGCGCGTCCCCGCTCGACCCGACCAAGCCGGAGGGCGAGACCAAGGGCGGGAACATCTGGCTGCACGTGGACCACGACGGCCCGTCACAGGGCTGCGTCGGCATTCCCGAGGAGGGCATGCGCAAGGTCCTGGAGACCCTGGACCCGGCGGCGAAGCCGGTCATCGTGATGGGACCGGCGGGGTTCTGACGGCCGACGGCCGGGCCGCCGCCCCGGCTCGCCGGTCGCGGACCAGCAGCGCGATGTAGGCGAGGTCGAAGACGGCGCACAGCACGCCGAGGCCGAGGATGAAGGGCGCGTCCTCGATCGCCCCGAAGAGCACGGTCGGGGCGAGGGTGCCGAGCCACTTGGCGACGGCGATGAGCAGGCTCTGCCCGTGCGCCCCGCCGCGCCCGGCGAACAGTGCGATGAAGAGGCCGGACATCAGCAGGTTCTGCAGGAACGCCGAGTAGCGGGAGGCGTCGCTCGCCCCGAAGTGCGCGAGGAAGAGCCACTGCACGGCGAAGGCGGCGGCGAAGACCAGCACGCCCCAGGCGGCGAAGAGGGGCCGGGTGACGAAGGCGGGCAGTTCGGCCCGGCCGAACCGGAAGTACGTGTAGACGATCACCACGTCGGCGAGCGCCCAGACGATGTTGACGACTCCCTGGGCGGAGATCCCGCCGAGGACGTCGTTGACGGCGTACGTCGTCTCCCACGCGAAGTTCAGGGCGAGCGCGGCCACGGGCATCGCGTACGTCCGCTGGCGCAGCCCGAGCCGGATGGCCTCGACGTAGACGATGGTCCAGGCGATCCCGCTGACCAGGGTCAGGAACAGCTCCACGCACGTCTCCCGCGCTCGCGCCACCCCGGACCCGCACGCCGCGGCCGGCTCTGGCGCCGCACCCTAGCCCGCTGACCGGCCGAGGTCCACCGCGGCCCCGCCCGCCCGCGCCCCGCCGACCCGCCACCGCCGACCCGCCCCCACCGTCCCCGTGCCGTCGTACCCCTTGCCTGACGGTCCGTCAGCTACGACGATGGGCCCCGGCATCCGTATGACGAATCGTCAGGTGATGGCGAGGCGGTCGCGGTGGTGGTGACGGCGAAGGCGAGGCGGGGACGGCATGGCGCGTGTGTTTCCGGAAGGTCGGCTGGTCTACGGGATGCAGCTCCCGATCCAGTCGCAGAGCACCATCTACGCCGAGCCCTGGGAGGCGTCGGCCGGGGCCGCCGACCTCGCCGAGGTCGCACGGGCCGCGGACCGGGCCGGGTTCGGGTACCTCGCCTCCTGCGACCACGTGGCGATACCCCGGCGGATGGCCGGGCCGATGAGCACCGTCTGGTACGACCCGGTCGCCACCCTGTCCTTCCTGGCCGCGATCACCGACCACGTACGGCTGCTCAGCCACGTGGCCATCGTCGGCCTGCGGCACCCGCTGATCAGCGCGAAGCAGTACGCGACCCTCGACCACCTCAGCGGCGGCCGGCTGATCCTCGGCGTCGGCGCCGGGCACGTGCAGGAGGAGTTCGAGGCCCTCGGCGTGGACTTCGCCCGGCGCGGCCCGTTGCTCGACGAGACCCTCGACGCGCTGCGGGCGGCCCTCGGGCCCGAGGAGTACCCGGAGTTCGAGGGGGAGACCTTCGCCTTCAAGGACCTGGGTCAGCTGCCGCGCCCGGCCCAGGAGCGGATCCCGGTGTGGGTCGGCGGGTCCTCGCCCGCCGCCGTGCGCCGGGCGGCCGTACGGGGTGACGGCTGGCTGCCGCAGGGCGATCCGCGGGACAAGCTCCCGGCGCAGGTGGCCCGCATCCGCGAGCTGCGCGCGGCCGCCGGGGTCACCGCGCCCATCGAGATGGGCGCGATCACGGAGGCGCTGTACGTCGGCGAGCCCGGCTGGGACACCGGTCGGCGCACCCTCACCGGCAAGGCGGAGGCCCTGGCCGAGTCCCTGCGCGCGTACAAGGCGCTCGGCATGGACCAGATCCAGGTCCGCTTCCGCAGCCGCGACCGGGCCGAACTGGTCGACCAGATCAGCGCTTTCGGGGCCGAGGTCGGCCCCCTCCTCAACGACTGACAGGGGCATCGGCATGGGCAAGCTGGACGGGCGCGTCGTCATCATCACGGGGGCGGCGCGCGGCCAGGGCGAGCAGGAGGCCCGGATCTTCGCCGCCGAGGGCGCGAAGGTGCTGCTGGGCGACGTGCTGGACGAGCAGGGCGCCGCCGTGGCCAAGGAGATAGGGGAGGAGCGGGCCCGGTACGTGCGGCTGGACGTGACCCGGGAGGAGGACTGGGCGGCCGCCGTGGACGCCGCGAAGGAGGCCTTCGGCGCGATCGACGGCCTGGTCAACAACGCCGGCATCCTGCGCTTCAACGAGCTGGTGAGCACCCCGCTGGCGGAGTTCCAGCAGATCATCCAGGTCAACCAGGTCGGGGCCTTCCTGGGCATCAAGGCGGTCGCCCCCGAGATCGAGGCGGCGGGCGGCGGCACCATCGTCAACACCTCGTCCTACACGGGGCTGACGGGCATGGCCTACGTGGGCGGCTACGCCGCCACCAAGGCGGCCATCCTCGGCCTGACCCGGGTGGCCGCGCTGGAGCTGGCCGCCAAGAACATCCGGGTCAACGCGATGTGCCCGGGCGCCGTGGACACGCCGATGGCCAACCCCGGGCTGCTGGACCCGGCGGGGATGACGGACGAGGCCCGGGACGCGATGGCGGACCTCTACAAGCGGGTCGTGCCGATGGGGCGGGTGGGCCGCCCGGACGAGATCGCGCGCCTGGCCCTGTTCCTGACCAGCGAGGACTCCTCGTACATCACCGGCCAGCCGTTCGTGATCGACGGCGGCTGGATGGCCGGCGTCAGCATCCTCTGACCCCGCATCTGATGGAGCGTCAGGTATTGACGGCTCCGGTGCTCGGTGGAACAGTCAGGCCCATCAAATCTGACGCAACGTCAGAAACCTAAGGACGGTGAACCCCTTGGAATTCGGGCTCTTTGTGCAGGGATACGTGGCTGAGGCGCGTTCTAAGGTCGACCCCGAGGCAGAGCACAAGGCGCTGATCGAGGAGACCGAGTACGTCATCCAGGCCGACAAGTCCGGCTTCAAGTACGCCTGGGCCTCCGAGCACCACTTCCTGGAGGAGTACTCGCACCTTTCGGCGAACGAGGTCTTCCTCGGGTACCTCGCCCACGCCACGGAGCGCATCCACCTCGGCTCCGGCATCTTCAACCCGCTGGCCCCGGTGAACCACCCGGTCAAGGTGGCCGAGAAGGTCGCCATGCTCGACCACCTCTCCAAGGGCCGCTTCGAGTTCGGCACCGGCCGCGGCGCGGGCAGCCACGAGATCCTCGGCTTCCTCCCGGGCATCGAGGACATGAACGGCACCAAGGAGATCTGGGAGGAGACCATCGCGGAGTTCCCCAAGATGTTCCTCCAGGAGGAGTACGAGGGGTTCCAGGGCAAGCACTGGTCGCTGCCGCCGCGGAAGATCTTCCCCAAGCCGTACGGCAAGGCGCACCCGGCCATGTGGTACGCCGCCGGTTCCCCGGCCTCGTACGCGATGGCGGCCAAGAAGGGCCTCGGCGTCCTCGGCTTCAGCGTCCAGAAGGTCTCCGACATGGCCTGGGTGCTGGAGCAGTACAAGACGGCCATCCAGGAGGCGAAGGCCATCGGCGCCTTCGTCAACGACAACGTCATGGTCACCTCGACCGCGATCTGCGCCGAGACCCACGACAAGGCCGTCGAGATAGCGGTCAACGCCAACATGAACCGCTTCCAGTCGCTGGTCTTCCGCTACCACGACACCTTCCCGCGGCCCGAGGCGATCCCGCAGTGGCCCGAGATCCTCCCCGAGTACAACGCGGAGATCATCGAGCTGCTGATCGCCGAGGAGCTGCTGATCTGCGGCGACCCGTCCGAGGTGCTCCAGCAGTGCAAGCGGTGGGAGCAGGCCGGCGCCGACCAGCTGTCCTTCGGCCTGCCGACCGGCGTCTCCTACGAGGACACGATGAACACCGTCAAGCTCATCGGGGAGCACGTGATCCCGAAGATCGACACGGACCCGGTCCACCGGACGACCCGCTTCCGCGACGCGGTCTGATCCCCCACGCCTCAAACGCCGGCGAGGCTGGAAATCCAGCCCCGCCGGCGTTTGAGGCGCCGCCGGAGGCACCCGAGCGACCGCGCACCACACCGCACCGCACCGCCAGAAGGGACGTCATGCTCGACCACCTGATCAGGGGCGCCACCGTCGTGGACGGTACGGGCGCCCCCGCCCGCGTGGCGGACGTCGGGATACGCGACGGCCGCATCGCCGTCGTCGCGGAGCCCGGCACCGTCACCGAGCCCGCCCGGACCACGGAGGACGCGCACGGCCTCGTCCTGACCCCCGGCTTCATCGACCCGCACACGCACTACGACGCCCAGCTCTTCTGGGACCCCTACGCGACCCCCTCCATGAACCACGGCGTCACCACCGTCGCCGGCGGCAACTGCGGCTTCACCCTGGCCCCCCTCCACCCGGACCGCCCCGAGGACGCCGACTACACGCGCCGGATGATGAGCAAGGTCGAGGGCATGGCCCTCAAGGCCCTGGAGGAGGGCGTCGACTGGAGCTGGTCCGGCTTCGACGAGTACCTCGCCGCCCTCGACGGCCGGATCGCCGTCAACGCCGGGTTCATGGTCGGCCACTGCGCGCTGCGCCGCCACGTCATGGGCGAGGACGCGGTGGGCGGGCAGCCCACGCCCGAGCAGATGCAGCAGATGCTGGACCTCTTCCACGACGCGATGGACGCGGGCGCCTGGGGCCTGTCGACCACCCAGTCCGCCACCCACTCCGACGGCGCGGGCGCCCCCGTCGCCTCCCGGCACGCGCGGCCCGAGGAACTCCTCGCCCTCTCCCGGGCGGTCGGCGAACACGAGGGCACCCAGCTCGAAGCGATCGTCGCGGGCTGCCTGGACCAGTTCGCGGACGAGGAGATAGACCTCTTCGTCGAGATGAGCGCCGCCGCCGGGCGGCCGCTGAACTGGAACGTGCTGACCATCGACGCCGCCGTCCCCGAGCGGGTACCGCGCCAGCTCCTGCCGAGCGAGCGGGCCCGCAAGGCCGGCGGCCGGATCGTCGCGCTCACCATGCCGATCCTGACCCCGATGAACATGTCGCTCGGCACCTTCTGCGCGCTGAACCTGATCCCCGGCTGGGGCGAGGTCCTCGGCCTGCCCGTGCCCGAGCGGATCGCGAAGCTGCGCGACGCGGACGTACGGGCCGAGATGCTGCGCCGCGCCGACAGCAAGGAGGCCGGGGTCTTCCGGCGCCTCGCGGACTTCGGGCGCTACGTCATCGGGGACACCTACACCGAGGAGAACGCCGGGCTCTCGGGCCGCGTGGTCAACGACATCGCGGCTGAGCGCGGCCAGGACCCCTTCCACTGCCTGGTGGAGATCTGCGCGGCCGACGGGCTGCGCACCGTGCTGTGGCCGATGCCCACCGACAACGACCCGGCGAGCTGGGCGCTGCGCCAGGAGACCTGGCAGCACGAGGACGTGATGCTGGGCGGCTCGGACGCGGGCGCGCACCTGGACCGGATGTGCGGGGCGCCGTACACGACCCGCTTCCTCGGGGACTGCCTGCGCGGGCGCAAGCTGGTGCCGCTGGAGCAGGCGGTGCGGATGCTGACGGACGACCCGGCCCAGCTGTTCGGGCTGCGCGAGCGGGGCCGGATCGCCGAGGGCTGGCACGCGGACCTGGTCCTCTTCGACCCGGAGCGGATCGAGGCGGGCCCCGCCACGCTGGTGCACGACCTGCCGGGGGACAGCCCGCGGCTGGACTCGCGGGCGATCGGCGTCGTGTCCGTACGGGTCAACGGGGTGGAGACGATCCGCGACGACGAAGTGACGGGGGCCGTGCCGGGGATCGTGCTCCGGTCGGGCCGGGACACGAGGACGGTGAGCACGCGTTGAGCACCACAGGTCAGGCAGGTGCGGGGGACCGGCCGCAGCAGCTGTTGATCAACGGCGAATGGGTGGCGCCCGCGGGCGGCCACTACGAGGTGGTCAACCCGGCGGACGAGTCGGTGGTCGGCCTGGCCCCCGAGGCCTCGCGGCAGCAGGTCCACGAGGCCGCCGCCGCGGCCCGGGACGCCTTCGCGAGCTGGTCCCGTACGAAGCCGCAGGAGCGGGCCGAGATCCTGGACCGGGCCGCGGACATCATGCAGCGCGAGTACGAGCCGTGGGCGCGCCTCGCCCAGGCGGAGACCGGCGCCCCCACCGGCATCGCCCGCGGCATGCAGGTCGGCGTCGGGGTGGCCCGCTTCCGGCGGTACGCGAAGGGCGCGCTCGAACCGGTCGAGCGGGGTCTGCCGCCGCAGGTCACCGAGGCCGGACCGATGGGCGCGGCCAGCGTCCTGGGCGCGCTGGAGATCCGCCAGCCGGTCGGGGTGGTCACCTGCATCACCTCCTACAACAACCCCTGGGCCAACCCGGCGGGCAAGGTGGCCCCCGCGCTGGCCATGGGCAACACGGTCGTGGTCAAGCCCGCCCCGCAGGATCCGCTGTCGGTGTTCAAGATGGCGGCGGCGCTCCAGGAGGCCGGTGCGCCGCCCGGGGTGGTGAACGTGGTCAACGGGACCTCGGTGGAGGTCGGCGAGGCGGCCGTGGACTGCCCGGACGTGGACATGGTGTCCTTCACCGGTTCGACGGGCGTCGGGCAGAAGATCGCGGAGGTCTGCGGCCGGACCATGAAGCGGCAGCTGATGGAGCTGGGCGGCAAGGGCGCGGCGGTCGTCTTCGACGACGCGGACCTCGACGCGGCGGTGATGGGGATCGGGACCACCTTCTCCTTCTACAGCGGCCAGATCTGCACGGCCCCGACCCGGGTGATCGCCCAGCGCGGGATCCACGACCAGCTCGTCGAGAAGCTGACGGGCTACCTGGGCTTCATGAAGGTCGGCGACCCGGGCGAGCGCGGCACGGTGGTCGGCCCGGTGATCTCCGCGGCGCACCGGGACCGGGTGGAGTCGTACGTCGAGCTGGGCCGCAAGGAAGGGGCGCGGATCGCGCACGGCGGCGAGCGCCCGGTGGTGGGGCCGCACGGCAAGGGCTTCTACGTCGCCCCGACCCTGCTCGTGGACTGCACGAACGACATGCGGGTGGTCCGGGAGGAGATCTTCGGCCCGGTGGTCGTGGTGGTCCCCTTCGACGACGAGGAGGAGGGGATCGCGCTGGCCAACGACAGCGACTTCGGGCTGCTGCACTACGTGTGGTCCGGGGACGCGGCGCGGGCCTTCCGGGTGGCGCGGCGGATGCGCGCGGGCGGGGTCGGCGTGAACACGATCGGCCGCAACATGGAGGCCCCGTTCGGCGGCTTCAAGCGGAGCGGGGTCGGGCGGGACGTGGGCTCGTACGCGCTGCACGCCTACAGCGAGATCCAGTCCATCGTGTGGACTTGATGCACGCTTGACCAAAATTTGATCGGGAAAGTTTGAAGTCCGGCATATCGGACATGGCTGCGGTTTCCGTATGCCGAAAGATGGCATCCGGTCCCGCCGAAACGATGATCGGCGGGACCGTGAACCTTTCATTAAGTGATCGCCCGGTCTATTGACCTCAAGATTCAAAGGGAATTCCGGGACCTTTGAACCGGACTTATGTCCTCCGGATGTGGAAACCGCACCGTCTAACGTCCCTTCACATGACACAGCTGGACGCTCGGCCTCGGGTCGCAGACACGGTAAGCGGCGCCGCCGGCACGGCGGGCCCGGACGGCGGCGTGCGCGGCAAGGGCCTCGGCAAGGGCTCCGTCGGCCTCCTGGGCAGCGCCGTCATCGGCATCTCCACCGTCGCCCCGGTCTACTGCCTGACCTCCACCCTCGGCTCCACCGCCGGTGAGGTCGGCGTCCAGATGCCCGCCGTGTTCCTGGCCGGGTTCCTGCCGATGCTGCTCGTCGCCTTCGCCTACCGCGAGCTGAACAAGGCGATGCCCGACTGCGGCACCTCCTTCACCTGGACCGTCAAGGCCTTCGGGCCCCGCGTCGGCTGGATGTGCGGCTGGGGCCTGGTGATCGCCACGATCATCGTGCTCTCCAACCTGGCGGGCGTCGCCACCTCCTACTTCTGGCTCCTCGCGGGCGAGATCACCGGCGATCCGGGCATCGCGGCCCTGGACGACAACAAACTCGTCCACATCGCCACCTGCCTCAGCCTGATCGCGGTCGCCACCGCCATCAGCTACCGCGGCATGACCGCCACCAAGGGCATCCAGTACACCCTGGTCGGCCTCCAGCTCGTCGTGCTCGCCGTCTTCGTCGCGATGGCCCTCCAGAAGGCCTCCGCCGGCACCTTCGACACCGGGCTCGACTTCTCCTGGCAGTGGATGAACCCCTTCGCGGTCGAATCCATGGCCTCCTTCACCGCCGGACTCTCGCTCTCGATCTTCATGTACTGGGGCTGGGACGCCTGCCTGGCCACCAACGAGGAGACCACCGGCTCCGCGAAGACCCCCGGCCGCGCCTCGCTCATCGCGATGGTCGTCCTGGTCGGCTCCTACCTGGCCACCGGCATCGTCGCGCAGATGGCCGTCGGCTCCGGCGACAAGGGCCTCGGCCTCGGCAACCCCGAGACCTCCGGCAACGTCTTCGCCGCCCTGGCCGGCCCGGTCATGGGCCCCGGCCTCGGCGTCCTGCTCTTCATCGCGGTCCTCGCCTCGGCCACCGCCTCCCTCCAGACGACCTTCATCCCCGTCGCCCGCACGGTCCTGGCCATGGCCACCTACGAGGCCCTGCCGCCCGCGTACGCGAAGGTCCACCCGAGGTTCAAGACCCCCGGCCGCGCGACCGTCATGGCGGGCGCGGCGACCGGCACCTTCTACACCGTGATGACGCTGATCAGCGAGAACGTCCTCACCGACACGATCTTCGCGCTCGGCCTGATGATCTGCTTCTACTACTCCCTGACGGCCTTCGCCTGCGCCTGGTACTTCCGCGGCGAGCTGCGCCGCTCCACCCGCGACCTGCTCTTCAAGGGCGTCTTCCCGGTCGCCGGCGGGCTGCTCCTGGCCACCGTCTTCTGCAAGACCCTGATCGACATGTGGAACCCGTCCTACGGCTCCGGCTCCACGGTCCTCGGCGTCGGCAGCGTCTTCGTCATCGGCGTGGGCCTGCTGCTCCTGGGCCTGATCGTCATGCTGGTCACCGAACGCCGCAGCCCCGACTTCTTCCGCGGCCGCGTCCTGACCAAGGCGACCCCCTCGCTGGTCGTCAACGACTGACCCGAACCCCGCACCGGCGGGCCCGACCCGTCGACGGCCCGGGTGACCCGTACGTCAACGGGCCGGGGCGAGGCGGGGTGAGCCGGGGTGACCCGCGGGGGCCGGGGTCGTTGGGCGGGGCATGAACGCCATGAAGCGCACCCTCGCCGCCCTGGTCCTCTCCGGCGGCGCCGCCATCGCCCTCACCCCCGGGCTCGCCCAGGCCGCCGACCAGACGACGCCGCAGGGCCCGCCGATCACCGCGCGGCTCGGCGAGATCGTCGACAACCCGAGCGGGGCCGTCAAGGACGCGAAGACCGCCGTCGGCGTGGCCGCCGGCGCCGCCAAGACCTCCGCCCACGCCACCGACAGCTCCCTCGCGGGCACCGGCACCGCCCTGGAGACCGGCCTGCCGAAGACCCCGAAGGTCGGCGGCGCACCCGCGGGCCACTGACCCGCCGCCCCCGCTGACGCACCGGCGCCCGCAGACTTGACCCTCGACCTGGTGGAGGTCGCACAGTCAAGGGCGTGGAGAACGACATGCGCGACGAGCGCGCCATGCGCAGCATCGGCGAAATGGCGCGGGACAGCGGCCTGGGCGTGAGCGCCCTGCGGTTCTACGACCGTGCGGGCGTCCTGATGCCCGCACGGGTCGACCCGGCGACCGGATACCGCTGGTACGGGCCCGAGCAGCTCGACGAGGCACGCGTCCTGGCCCGGCTGCGCCGGGCCGGGATGCCCCTGGCGGACATCCGGCTCGTCCTCGCGGGCTGGTCCGGCGCGGACACCGGGCTGGTGCCGAGCCTGCTGGACGGCCATCTGCGCCGCCTGGAGCGCGGCCTCACCGAGGCGCGCACGGAGTTCTCCGCGATACGAGCGCTACTCGCACCCAAGGGGACCTCCGTGACCACCAGCACCGCCCGCCTGACCGTGCCCGCCGCCGCCCTCGCGGCCGCCCTCGACGCCGTCCGCTTCGCCGCCGGCAGCGACCCCGAGCTCCCGCTGCTCGGCGGGGTCCTCTTCGACATCGAGGGGCGCGACCTGCACCTCGTGGCCACCGACCGCTACCGGATGGCCGTCGCCCGCACCGCCACCACCGGCCACGACGGCGAACGGGTCCAGGTGACCGTGCCCACCCCGCTCGTCGACGCCATGCGCGCCCTGCTGACCGACGACGACGCCCCGGCCCGCCTCACCGTGGCCGGCGACCGGGTGGAGCTGGAGACCCGCGGGCGCGAGGCCGCGGGGCAGGGCCTCGGCGAGGACTTCCCCGACTACCGGCGCCTGACCCGGCTGCCCGAGGGCCGCCGGATCCCCCTCGACGTCCCGGCCCTGCGCGACGCGCTCGCCGACCGGGCCGAGGACGTGTGCACCCTCGTCCTGACGGCGGACGCGGTCACCGTCGCCGGGGGCGACGACGAGCCGACCGGCGAGCGCGTCGGGGTCAACCCCGGCTACCTCCTGGAGGCCCTCGCCGCCGACGAACTCCTCCTGGAGTACGTCGGCCCCAAGGCCCCCCTCGTCGTGCTGCGCCCCGACAGCGAGGACACCTTCTCCCTCCTGATGCCGGTCAGCCTCGACGCCTGACCCCTGAGGCGGGGCAAGGGTGGCCTCGGGGTCGCGCCAGGGCCGTCACCCATGGGAAACACGCGCCGTGACCAGCAGAGTTGGCGTCGCCGAAGACATCCCCGACGCCCCTCCAGGAGCACCCCATGCGCAGGTTCCGCCAGCTGGCCGCCGCCGGCCTCGTCCTCGCCGCCGTCACCGCCGGAGCGGCCGTCCCCGCGGCGGTGGCGGCCCCGGCGCCGAGCGGGACCCGCGCCGCCGTGCCCGCCTACGACCCCGCGGCGGTGGCGGACCTGCTGCGCAGGCTCCCGGACGACGTCACCGCGGGCGGCCTCGCCCGGGTGGCGGGCGCGGGCCTGCGCACACCGTGGACCGGCACCGCCGCAGGGGTCCCCGCCGACGCGCGCTTCCCGATCGGGAGCGTCAGCAAGACCTTCACGGGCGCCGTGGTGCTCCAGCTCGTCGCCGAACACCGCATCGGTCTCGACGAGCCCGTACGCCGCCACCTCCCCGAGCTGCTCCCCGCCGCGTACTCGACCGTCACCGTCCGCCAACTCCTGGACCACACCAGCGACTTCCCCATGGCCACCCAGGTGCCCGGCGACCCGCGCACCCTGGTCACCGCCTCCTTCGCCGCCGACACCCACACCCCGGCCCCCGGCGCCGAGCAGCAGTACAACGGCCTGAACTACTTCGTCCTCGGCCTCCTCGTCGAGCGCGTCGCGGGGCGCACGTACGCGGAGGAACTCCAGCGCCGCGTCCTGCGCCCCCTGGGCCTGCGCGACACGGGCCTCTCCACCGACCCGCGGGTGGCCTACTTCTGGGCCGAGGGCGGCCTCGTCTCCACCGCGGCGGACCTCGACCGCTTCCAGACGGCCCTGCTGCGCGGCCGCCTGCTGCCCCCGGCCCAACAGGCGGCCCTCTTCGAGGTCCCGGCCGTCCCGGGCGCCGGGACCAACACCTGCCTCACCCGCGCCGCGTGCTTCAGCGCGGGCGGCCTGATGAAGGTCGACCTGCCGGGCGGCGTCACCGTCTGGGGCAAGACGGGCTCCAGCGGGACCGCCTGGACGAGCGGCATGTTCGCCACGAAGGACCTGCGCCGCCACCTCGTCTACGCCCTCAACCCCCGTCCCGAAGCGCCCGGCGCGCTCCAGCGCAAGCGCGTGGTGGACCTGGCGACGGCGGCCTTCTCGAACTAGTCGCGGATTTCCTCCGCAGTCCTGTCACATCCGTGCGTCGAGATGGGTCATGGGTGTGTAGACGACGAGAGGGGCGGCGCAGCCGCCACCGTGAGAGGGGAACGCCATGGACACGAAGACCGATGTGGAGCGGATCGCGGGCTCGCGGATGTCCGACCCGACCGAGCTGATCCCGGAGCTGGCGACCATCGCCGGCGCGCTCTTCAAGGCGACGGGCAACCGCTCGGTGCCGCGCTCCACCATCGGACTGATCCAGCTGCGGGCGGGGCAGATCGTCGGCAACACCTACCTGACGGTCATGCACTCGACCTTGCTCCGCAAGGCGGGCGAGTCGGAGGAGCGCATCACGGCCGTCGCGTCCTGGAGGGACGCGCCGTTCTTCACCCCGGCCGAGCGAGTGGCCCTGGAACTGCTCGAGGCGGTCATCCTGCCGAACGCCCAGGGCGAGCGCGTCTCCGACGAGCTCTACGCCCGAGCGGCCGACCAGTACGACCCCAAGGCACTCGCCACCCTGACGATGGCGATCGGCCAGGTCAACTTCTTCTCCGCCCTGGCCCTGATCGGCAAGCCCCTGCCGGGCAAGTCGCCGTCGGAGCAGTGGACCTGAGGGGGGGTGGTGGGGGGCGTGGGGGGGGGGGCGCCGGGGGGGGGGGGGGGGGGGTGAAAAAAAAAACACACAACCCCAAACCGCGTGGAAGAAGATATGGAAGAAAGGGTTGTAAGTTA